>JABSQK010000017.1 GCA_013215875.1 Lentisphaeria bacterium | reverse complement strand
CTTGCTGTTTTTGCCCCTGTTTCCCTTCTTGTTTTTGTCCTTGTTGAGCTTGCTTCTGCCCCATCCCTTTACTCATTTCAATCCCGGACATCTGTTTCTTCTTTGGTGTTGTACTCGACTGCTCTTGCTTATTCTTATTTTGCTGGTTCTGCTTTTTCTGTTGATTCTTTTTTTGCTGATTCTGCTTATTTTGTTTATTATCTGCTGATGCTACCTTGTTTTGGTCGATTGAACTCGACTTCATTTTCTTGAGAGCATCTGCCAGTTCATCAGCAGCTTCATCACCTTGAAGATCCCGCATCATTCGTTGTAGTTCACGAGCAAGTGCATCTTTCTCTTCCTGCGTTAATTCTTGCCCTTCCATTTGACCAGCTAGTTTTCGCATCTCTTTTGCTGCTTTTGCCATATTGCCTTTTTGCATATTTTTTTGAAGGTTTTTCAAGGCCTTGCTTGTATCTTTATGCAAGCCACTGGCATTCATCTGTGCGGTCAAATTCCGAGTTGCTTTTTCAAAATCATTTTTCTTTTGAAATTCTTTTTCATACTTTTTTTCAATATCGTTCAGTCTGCTAATCGCATCTTTACGGCTCGAGGCTTTGTTCAGGTCCTCCTCCAGTTTCATTAAATCATTCATTATATTTTTTCCGCCAATACTCTGAATGTCTTTATCACGTTTCTGGATTTTGACAATTTGTTCATGGATAAGCTTTACGGAATTTTCTTTTTTAATTTCTTCCTGGGCAATATTTTTTTCCACTTCTTCTCTTTTCAGAAGGTCTTGTTCAGGCATAAAGTAAATTGCCAGGATTGCTAAGGCGGGTAAAAATGAAAATTTGCCAAAGTTGCTGAATTTAAATGGCATTATATCCGCTGCTTTTCGCTCATCGATTACTGTATTTGCTCTATCAACCAGCAGACGGGATATCTCATTTTCTTCCTCTTGAATTTCAAGACTGGAAAAAATAAGGTTTTTATGACCAGCATTTTTATCAATAAGATAACACACATCCATTTCACGACTGGGCATAAAAAGGTAAGTAAGAAGAACAGCTATAAGCGCTACCGTACCCAGTAATAAGGAACTTTTATAATGATCGAAGTTTACGTAAATCAGCTTATCTACCAGGAAAAATACTGCATATAAGCACAATCCTGTTAGCAATACGACCTGACAAACTCGCCAGGCTCTCAAAAAACGATGCCAGGCACAGAATTTACCGACGGACTTGTTTAGTTTACTATTCAATTGTCACACCCTATATGCTTAGAGATAAACGTAATTTAAAGCGTTAAAAATACTAGTACTCTGTCAACGTTTAAATGTCGTCTTGCTTGCTTGAATTTTTGATGCCACAGCTCGTCTTGGAAACAGTATCAGTAGTAAGCGACTGATACTGTTGAAAGATATCTGTGTTGGCGCAAAAAGGCTACAAGCAACCCGAACATTTATAGTTGGTAGAGTCTCATCTAAAATTATAACGTGCAAACACACGAATTCTTAGCTGCAAAATTACGTTTTTCCAAGTCAAATCACCTGGACCAACCTAGAGTCAATCCTGTGCGTCGAAAAATTTGAGAATTTCCGAGCCATATGTCGATTTGAATCTGCCTAATGCTGAACAGTGACTGCCATTTTTAACCGAAATGAATTGTTTCGGATTATTTGCTTGAGCATAAAGGGCAATAGCCTGACGAATAGGTATTACACGGTCTTGTGTACCGTGAATAAACAGTATTGGTGTCTTAATTTCTTTTATTGCACTGGCAGAAGACAAGCCCGGTGTGACAAATAAAGGGAAGACAGGAAATGTAATAAGCTTTAAAAACAGCCCCAACTTCGACCGGACAATGGATGTGAAACTGTAAAATGGTGAATCGAGCACAATGCCTCTTATGCCATCAAAATCGTTTCGGCCAATGGCGTTTATAGCAAAAGCAGCTCCAAGGCTTTGAGCAATAACAAATATATTTTTGCTATCGATATCTTTTCTACTTTTTAAATAATTCAAAGCAGCAATGGAATCGTGGTAGAGTCCAATTCTGCTGGGTTTGCCTGTAGATTGGCCATAGCCCCGGTAATCAAAGACAAATAAATTATAGCCTTGTTCGGGCAACCAGTCCACAAATGAATAATGCGCGCTCATGTTCTGAGCATTTCCATGAAATTGAATCACGGTCCCTTTTGCTTTATTTTTTGCCGGAATGAACCAGGCATGCAAAGTTTCACCATGCGACCGGAAATTTACGGTTTCGTAATTCCCTTTAGGAACTTGATAACTTTTTTTATCCGGCTGAAAGAATACGGAATTTAAACAGCTGTTTAAGAGCGGAATAATTAAAAGTAGAAAGCCTGAACCCGTTTTTGCGCACATCTAAATTTTCTGCTTTTCACCCTGTTTATCAATACGAACAAAGGTAATTGTATTACTAAAAATGGGGTCGTTATTTTTAGTATTTCGAACATTCACTTCATATTGTATTGAGGTATCACCCTTATGAATCTCAGTAACTTCGAACTCGAGTATGCTACCATCACGTACGGATTGTTTAAATTCTACTTCCTTCATGCCAACAGTAACAAAGTTGCAATCCGGGAAGTCCAATGCTGCCTTAATGTAGGCGACTTCATCGACCCATTTTAATAGATCACCACCAAAGAGAAATCCATAGTGATTCAAATGTGCCGGTAAGATAAGTTTGTAATTTTTAAATGTGCTCATGTCATAGCCTCCCAAAATTCTGTTCCATACGGATGTTTTTGTTCATCCCATTCATTTACGTAGTCATACAATCGTTCACGCAGTTTTTTTACGCGCTCCTGATGCTCCGGATGATCAATTAAATTTTCCATTTCCCAGGGGTCATTTTCAAGATCAAATAGCTGGCTCATATTATTTTTTCCTTCACATACATATTCTATTAGCTTATAGCGCTGGTCTTTTACTGCTCGCTGAGAATTAACATAAGCAAAGTAAAGATCATCACGAATCGATGCATCCGAGTTTATTGCATTAATTAAACTTTTTCCATCGACTGTATCAGGGGTCTCTATGCCAACAAGTTCACAGAGGGTCGCGTAAATATCCAAGAGATAACAATAGCTATCGCTTTGTCCTTGTTTGATTCCAGGACCGCTGAAGATCAATGGCACTCGTATGCTATGCTCATACATGCTTTGCTTACCCATCAAGCCATGCTGCCCCAAGGCCAATCCATTGTCGCCGGCAAAGACAATAATCGTGTTCTCATATTGCCCGCTTTCTTTCAATGCGGAGATTACTTTTCCTATTTCGTCATCCAGGTGAGTGATCATCGCATAATATTCAGCAATGTGTGTTTTGATTTTATCCGGCATCCTTGGAAATGCTTCAAGTTCTTCATCACGACAATGCAATGCTCCATTCTCAAAGGGATGAGCACCAAGAAAATTCGCTGGAAGTTCAATCGTTTCCGCATCGTAAAGATTTAAAAAATCCGCTGGCATAACGCGTGGATCATGCGGCGCCATAAAAGAAACATAAACGAAAAATGGATCCTCACTTTCATAGCCAGTTATGAATTCTGCTGCTGCTTCGGCAAACAATTCACTACTGTGCTTCCCTGCTGTGAGATGGTCGCCATTGCGATTTATAACGTCGTTTGAATTGGATGCATCAGGGCATATGGGTAATCGTGATTCATATTTACCAGAGGGATCATAATTATGCACAGGCACGTTCCAGTGATCATCCATCCCGCCAAAGAAAATTTCCGCGCCATGATTAAAGCTGCGGGCATAAGCTGCAGTCCCATTATGCCATTTGCCAGTTCCAAATGTTTGGTAACCATGCTCCTGCAAGTGCTCGCCCAGCATACGATGCTCATCTGGAATCGATTGACCACAGTCATCAAGGTGAAAAAGAGTCCGGCCTGTATGCAGCATGGCTCGGCTTGGCATGCAAATTGCCCCGGATGTTCCGCCTGGAATGTGCGCCCTGGTAAAAGTGCATCCTTCAGAAACAAGCGCATCGATATTTGGTGTTTGAATGACTGGATTATTTAATGCCTGAATCGTATCAAATCGTTGATCGTCGGTAAATAAAATTACAATATTTTTTTGTGTCATTAATAAGTCCTTTCAATAATCAAATGTGAAAGCATTCGCATAAAATACAAGTCATGAATCGCTTCTGCTTGGAAACAAGGATAAGTGTGAACGATTAGATGGTTGCTACTCAGCAACCTTCTCAAAAACACCGAGGTATTCATCGTTCACACGAATCATACCCAGAGTTTGTATGTCGCTTTGCCAATGGCTATAGATATCGGCAATGATATCTTCTTCAGATGGCCCCATAAAAAAGTCGATATTGTAATGATAAATTTCTTTGCATGGTTCTATACTGAAGATAACCTGCCAGCGATTTTGAAATATTCCGATGAGTTTATAATCCACACCATTACGATGACAAGCTTCATTGAGATTATCGGCGATAGCATCATGGTCAATCACAAGCTCATTGATGTTGTATTTTAGTATACGTAATTTACTCATCCGAGATAAAATTCCTCGTTCGTATTAATTTCATTCGGCAAATCATCCACGTTCAGACAGTTTGAACATACCGCTTTCAGAGGCGAAATTTCTATTTTACAATCCAAACTTCCATCCGCTTTGCGGGCAATACGAACCCCTTTTTCGGCAAGCCATGATGCATGCAATTCTTGCATAATTGATCGTGAGCTGCCAGGTGAATCTTCGCCCTCTTTATTTTTTACCGGAGCAAAATGACACGCCCTGTCAGCTTCCATTATGAGTGCTTTGGATGCCAGTGGCAATGCATCAAAAACAAAGGTTTCGAGTTTTACTGCATTGGGACTTTCTGGAATTACACAGGCCCCAGAAGCATCGATGTAAGGAACTTTTTTCTCTGCCCTGTGGTAGGGTAATGAAAAGCCACCCTGATTGAGCTCTTCAATGAATTCACGGTCGATTAGATGCATAGCCGGGCTACCACATATGTAACGCAACTTTCCATTCTCGTCTATTTGCACGGCATATTCATCGGGCAAATCACTGTATTCAATTACTTGCATCTTGTCATCAACCATGCAAAAAAGTCCAAGCTTTTCAAAGGGATCACGTTTAGCCAGCATGCGATTGCTCATCTGCGAACTATCGAGATGATGAAGGCCCAGAAAAAGAGGATCGACCATGGGAATCAATGGATTATCGACCTGAAAATATGAAATATAATCAACCCCTCGTTTTGCCATATCTTTAATAGCACCAGACTGGTAAAGTGCCCGCAAACTTCCGCCATGCCCGTCCGGAGAAAGTGCCAACCCATCTTTTTCTGATAGCAACATTTTCCCGCTAAAATCAATCGCTGGCATTTGACCCTGCATAAAAAATATTACCGAGGATTTATTCAGCCCAAAGAACGCGTTGCTTTCAAAGAAGTCGATGGTCGCCAGATTATTATTGGGGCTGGTCATTATATACCAGGGTATCTCGGTATCATAAATTTCTGAATACTTAAGAATCGTTTCAGCAAAAAGCTGAAAGATGCTTTTATTTTTTATTGGCGATACACAAAATGAACCCTTTGGTCCATCATGGCCCAGGCGCGTTCCCTGTCCACCAGCCACTGTAAAACAGGCAAGCTTTCCCGCTCTAATGAGATCCGCGCCACAACGCTCAGCTTCACTATATTTTTCACGTTGCTCAGCTGTTTCGGGATGAAATGGGTAATAAGCTGCCGGGTCTAAGTTCTCAGGCAATTTATAGTCAGGATTTTGCAAAACATAATTTTCAATTAATGATGGAATCTCCTGCCAGTCAAGGCGCTCAATCTGCTCGAGAATCGTTGCTTTGCTTATGTCATCCAGCTCGTCAATAAAGTTTAATAACTGTTCCTGGCCATGCGCTTTTACCGTGTCAAAAATATCACTCATTTACGTGTCCTGTTTGCGGGTAAACAATAACTTATTGCCAGAAGACCCTGCTTTGTCAAATGAATAGCCGTCTTCTGAAAATGCCGCCAACCCGTCAATGCTATTCACCTTATTTTTGATGATATGTGCAGCCATCATGCCTCTGGCTTTTTTGGCAAAGAAACTGATTATTTTATACTGCCCGTTTTTATAATCTTTAAATACCGGCTCAATTAACTCAGCATCGATGCGCTTAGGATCTAACACTTTGAAATATTCCTGTGAGGCCAAATTCACCAGTAGTTTTGATTTATGAGTCGCCAACTCTTCATTCACAGAATCACTAATTTTAGATCCCCAAAAATCATAAAGGTCAGACGCATTTTTACTGGCAAACTTTGTACCCATTTCCAGGCGATAAGGCAGGATATCATCAAGGGGTTTTAAAATACCATATAATCCGGATAGAATGCGAATGTGTTTTTGAGCAAACTTAACTTGAGTCTTATTAAATTGTTTAATATTTAGTCCAAGATAGACATCGCCAGTAAATGCATAGACAGCCGGACGGCTTTGATTTGCTGGAAATGGAACCTTAAACTGCTGAAATCTTTCCACATTTAAATCCGCCAGCTTCTCGCTGATACTCATCAGTGATTGCAAATCTGCTGAACTTAGTTTTTTTAAGTCGCTTCCGAGTCGCTTGCTTTCCTTTAGAAATACCGCACGACTTGCTTCTACTTGTATGTCCGATTCAAAATCAAGGGACTTCGCTGGGGATAACACTGCTATCATTTAATTCGCTCCTGATCAAGATAGAAATGTGCTTCCTTTTAGCTAACGATCAAGGAAGAAACAAAACAAAGAAACTGCATTTTGTTGATTTCCCGTATTATTGTGTATCTTAATGGACAATAAACCGGGGTGGACATGAAAATACGTATCAAAATATTACTGGGGTTACTCGTATCAACTACAGTATTCGCAGACAAAATAGACTCAACACTAGGAAAATATGCGGGTATCATTGCTACAAATAGGCTCGCAAAAGATGCGAGTAACGAAAAAGCACTCATTCTATTAAAATATGCCCTGTGCATCAATCCGGATGATGAAAATGTCCTCTTAACAAAAGGGCTAATACAACGCAAAATGAAACCGGGTAAAATAAAAACCACTAAAAAAATAGACAGTTTCCTGAACGCTCTTTTGAAGCGCAATAAGGCCCTGGTTAAAACACTTAAAAAAGACGACCCTCTGGGCTATCTCTGCCTCTTAAATGTTAAAGTAGCTGAAGTTTTTAAGCCAGATGAACGTAGCGTAATTCTTCAATTAGTGAAACTGGGAAAAGCAGGATTTGAAGGTGAACTAGATGATTTGCTTGATTCTCAATTTGATCTCGATGCACTATTCGGTGCGAAAAAGAAAGCAGGCAAAAAGAAGAAAACATCTGGTAAAACAAAAACTGTATCGAAAGAAGTGCCAAATAACCTTCATAAAAGAATTGATCTTACCGTTTCATTTAAAAAGAAAAAAGGAAACTATTCCCATTCTGATAAAACTGATAACTTGTCATACAAAATTAAAATTAAGAACAGGAATACTGTAGAAATAGAAAATTACACGATAACTGTACTTACTGTGGGGGTTCATCCATTTGCAAAGAAAAGCATGAAGATAATAGATTCCTACACTAAAAAGTTTTCAATTACCAAAGCCAAACAAGTTGAAATAAAGCATTTTTATACACATTCATGGCATCAACACGCGGGATGTTCTAACACAGAATTTGAATACTACGCATACCTGGCTGTGATTACAGATGAAAATGACAAAGTCATCAAATCTGCCTCAAGACGAACCATACTGTTAAATATTTCACCTAATCTCGGCAAGTATGGAAAAGGCACTACGTTCAACCTGAACTCACTTAAGTAGTCATACTTCTTGATGACCTTAAAATAGTTCAGCAATAGACTACAATAAAACTCAGATTCGTCCGTTATAGTTAACTAACAAGTATTATCCAGGTAGATAAGAATTTAATTTCAATATTGATTTTTTATAAAATATGTAAATTAACTAAATGTTGCTTGTTCATCAGCTATTCAGTGCCGATTCTTTTATTTTAACTTTGTAACTCAGATAATCACAGGAGTTATTTCATGAGAGCATTTCGTTTATTTACAATAAGCATTGTCCTTTCAAATTCATTATTTGCAGACAAGGTTGATATCTCTCTAGGAAAATATGCGGGCATCATTGGTGCCAATAAGATTATAGATAATCCTGAAAGTAAAGAAGCAAAAATTCTCTTAAAATATGCCCTGTGCATCAATCCGAAAGATGAAAATGTCATATCAACATATCGACAGATTCAAAATGGAGAGAATCCGGAAAAAATCAAAAGCAACGTCACTTTAAAACGTTTCCTAGCGAATCTCATTAAGCGTAATGACGCTTTAGTTAAAAAGCTCATTAAAGACGATCCTCGGGGTAATCTTTGCCTCCTAAATGCCAAGCTAGCAGACGTTTTTGAACCGGATGAACAGAAAGTAATTCTTCAACTGGTCAAACTGGAGAATTCTGGATTTGATAAAAGTCTCTATGAATTGCTTGATACTCGCTTTGATATCGCTGCTCTTTTCGGCAAGAAAACAAAACCAGACAAAACGGATAAAGCAGAGGCCATATCAAAAAAAGAGTCGAATGAACTGCCTGTAAATCTTCACAAAAAAATCGATTTCAAAGTTATCTTGAAAAAGAAAAAAGGGGCTAAGGCGACTTCATATAGACGCTATATTACCTGGTCTGATGATTTCTTTCTTGAAGTTAAAATTAAGAATAGAAATACCGTTGAACTCAACGATTATACATTTATTTTATTGGTTGTAGGTGAGCTTACAACATCTAGAAAAAGCTTAAAGATCATTAATACATACAGTAAAAGTGTTGAAGTTCCCGTAGCGAAAGAAATTCAATTTAAACATTCTTATTCTCAAAATTACACCCGATACTTTAGGGGGAATTCAAACGTTTATGCATATTACTCATTCGTCGCTGTGATTACAGATGAAAATGATAAGGTCATAAAAATATTCACAAAAAGGACTAAACTTGAAAAACTAGGACAGAATATTGACAAGTATAAGACGGGCACCACTTTCAGTCTTGAATCACTTGAGTAACAAGTCTGCCATTTAATAAACTAAGCATCTTCCTGTTAAAACGATCTATGCCTGCTTGGTTTTCCAATATTCATATTCTTCAAGCGTACCAGGATAGTCAAAGACTTGTCCATCACGTATATCAATTATGCGAGTCGCAAGGCTGTTTACAAATTCACGATCGTGGCTGACAAATATGACCGTCTCTTTTACAAGGCCAAGTGAGTAATTCAATGACTCAATTGACTCCAAATCCAGATGGTTGGTTGGCTCATCAAGAACCAATACATTACCACCTTCAAGAATCATTTTACCAAGAACCATACGCGCCCGTTCGCCACCACTGAGTATCGACACAGACTTATCAACTTCCTTACCGCGAAAGAGCATACGGCCCATAATCGAACGCACCTCATCATCAGGCAATTCAGGATCTGGCTTAAATCGCAACAGCCAGTCTATTGCAGGTTCGTCACCGGAAATTACATCGCTGGCATCCTGCGGAAAATATGCGAAGTGAACTGTTTCACCAAGAATAACCTCGGTCCCGCTATCT
This sequence comes from Lentisphaeria bacterium, assembly GCA_013215875.1. Taxonomy (GTDB): domain Bacteria; phylum Verrucomicrobiota; class Lentisphaeria; order JABSQK01; family JABSQK01; genus JABSQK01. The sequence goes on along the minus strand of JABSQK010000017.1, from coordinate 49,259 downwards.
GAAGCGAGTTCTTTCATGAGTATTCTTATCAAGGTGGTTTTGCCCACACCATTTGTACCGATGATTGCAATCTTTTCCCCATTGCCTATCTCAATTGATACATCCTTAAACAACGCCTCATCAAACGTCTTAGAAATATCCGTAGCTTCAATGACTTTTTCCCCAAGTTTGACAATAGGAGCAAAACGGATATAGGGTGAAACTCTCGAACTCGGTTTCAATTTACCAACATTTATTTTATCCATTTCTTTCTGGCGAGATGTCGCCTGTTTCGCTTTACTGGCATTGGCACTAAAACGATTGATAAATCCCTGAAGCTGATCTATCCGCTTTTCTTTTTTTGCCTTGTCCCGTTGCTGCTGGTCAAGAACGATTGCATTGGCAATCATAAAATCATCATAATTTCCAGCGAACTCTCTTATTTCCTGAAAATCCAGATCGGCAATGCGAGTACAAACAGAGTTGAGAAAATAGCGGTCATGAGAGATTACAATAACTGTACCCTGATTACGTTTTAAAAAGTCTTCCAGCCAGTCAATACTTGCCATGTCGAGATGGTTCGTCGGTTCGTCCAATAGAAGTATATCCGGATTTGCAAAAAGTACCTGAGCCAGTAATACCCGAAGTTTATAGCCACCAGCAAGAGAGGTCATTGGCTCGTAATGTTTGCTTTCATCAATACCCAGGCCCACCAGCAATTTTGCAGCCTCTGGCTCCATGGTATAACCGCCGGCTTCCCCATACTCAGTTTCAATTTCGCCGATGCGATTCATTTCTTCATCGCTTAGGTCACCCTTGCTATACAGCTCTTCACGTTCTGTATGTAGTGCCCAAATTACTTTATTGCCCATCATCACGGTATCGATGATCATCTCTTCATCAAATTGGTAATGGTCCTGTCTCAAGTAACCCAGCGTACAGTCTGTATCTACCGCAACATCTCCTGATGTCGATGTCAATTCGCCACTAAGAATTTTCATAAATGTCGACTTACCAGAGCCATTCGCACCGATCAAACCATAACGGTTCCCGGGGCGAAATTTTACCGAAACATCTTCGAAAAGAGTTCGTTGCCCGTAGCGCATTGTGATGTTTGATGCTGTGATCATTGCTGATTCCTTGTCTGGTAATACGAATGAATAAAAAAATGAAGGGCAAATATAGAGACATGCAAGCGTAAATCAACAGGCAATACTCACACATGAATAAATTAGCCAAGAATTATATATAACAATAAATTAGATTGTACAAGCATGAGAGATGCTAGTGTACTGCTCAATTTGTTTCCGCAACACAGGAACTGTTTTCTTCAGCTGGATTTAAATGCCGGCATGGGATCTCACAAAAATGACAAATGACTCCAAAATTATTCTTGCGTGAAGATAATTCCAGCAATCTTCTTCAGTTTCATTTCAGACTCCTGATGGTTTGCATAACGTTTTAAGTCTCCGGCTTGTCTGATTGGCCGACTTCTTATAATTTTAATCATTTTTTATTTTTTTAAATTCACCCTTTTTTGTAATTCTATATGTCCAACCATAATGATCATTTAAACAAAATAATTCTCCATTTATATCTAATTTATAACTCTGTTGGGAAGCCCCTCTCCAGCAATTTAAATTAATTCGCCCAATTTTTTTTCCTAAGCTTTTCAATTTATTCGGCCAAACACCATTGTCATCATGATACTTAACCCTTACATTGTGAATAATTTCAAGGTTCCATTTACACCTTCCATTCACATGGTCCCTATACACTATATAAAGGAAGAGTGAAATCCCACAAATTATAATTAATATAAATATACCAATTTTGCGCCAGTGCTTTATTAAAAATTTCATTATGAGATGTAATCGTTCAGCAATCCGGACCATCAATGGAAGCTCTGTCTCGTACTCGCTTATTTCAAGTTCTCCATTAATCTAGAACGTTTGGCTTGTGGTTTCATTTCAACATAACTCGAGATGGATAAAATGAAATCCACATAGCGCTTGTTATCTGTTTGTTTATTATGTTTCAGCACAGTTAGTTAAATTATATTACTCCTCGAACTACCATTAGCATGGACTAACGCCTAGAAGGCAGACTCTGTAAAAATTTTATGTTCACCTGTTCAAACGTAACAAAATAGTCATCTATTTTCATCAGACTTAAAGGTCTGCTAGCAATAATAAAGGCAAGTCCAAAAATGAAACTGACTCCACAGACAGCAATATAAATCACGCTTTCACCAGAAGTAGCATAAAGGAATCCTATGAATGAAAGTAGTGTGAGTAAGATCCCTATGGTTTTAGTAATTTTCCGAAGATTCTTATGACGTCCACAAAGTGGTATCTGGTATACTACAGTTTTTCTAAAAATAAAATATAAAACTAAAACTGGTAAGATGCCACAAGGGAATGTAAGTAATATCAGTGGACTAACATGACTAAATCTATGTCTGATATGATCTGTCGCTTCTTTATTGCATTTGACACAACGACTTGGAAATACTGCCTCCCTTTTAACGACTAGTGCATTACCTTCCTGATAGACACCACAGCCTTCATTCGCCATAGTGGCTTCGTCTACCTGCATACTAGAAGATGCTGCCGAACTAAAAGATCGCTTTTTCTTCTTCTTTAATCGTTTTGATAAAAATTCTTCTTCACATTCTGGGCATTCTACGTGCTTCCCAATAAATTCTTCATCTACTTCATCTTTCCATCCACAGTGCGGGCATCTTGTTCTTGGCACCTTATGATTCCTTTATAGATAACGTTTTAATTGACCAGCTTGAATTTATTTGTTCGGAATTCATTGTCCTTCGAATATTCCGACAGGTTTATTTTCTTTGACTGACCAGATCACACCTATTCTACCCTCTCCTACATAAGGGAATTCAAGCCACAGAAGCAAGTAGCCTCCCACGGGGCGGGCTGCATAGATTACAGCTTTTGTGCCGGAATTGTAGTAGTAGTATAATATCGCTTTGATCATGGTAGGAGATAGTTCTGCAGCATACTCTTTGTCTGTCTTTGTTTCACGAGTAAGCGTTCTCTTTGCAGGAAGCTTCAGATTCGTTCTTTCGACTTCTGTCAGGCTGTCTTCCAGCGCAATTGGGTAGTTAAGGCTTTTGACACATCCCGTAAATGCAACTGCTGTCAGCAAAATTAGCAAGCACCTTTTCATCACTTTCTCCTTTTCGAACGTCTCGCATCAGTGATCAGCGGAATGGCATGCATCTGCTTCGCAGAGGCTAATGACATGTCGATGTTCATCTGAATGCGTTTGTTATATGATTTTTTAATAGTTTTTTACCTGTCATAATTAAACCAGCTACCATTGTAATCTTTATCAAATTTTTCTTTCGAATCGTATTCTATTTTCAATATTTTGCTATCTAAATAATTAAATTCATCATATTTTTTTATGATTTCAAAATAAGCTTCTCTATATTTTAAGTCAATTTCATCATCCTCAGATTCAATTCTCTGAGATTCAGTTTCATAGAAAAAGGTAACCACGCCGAATAAACATCTGATTTTCCATAGATTATTATTTAGGTCTATTCTCAGATCCTCTAGTTCTGTCTCACTTATACTATTGTGCGCCTCTTCAATTGCGAGGGGTGCAAACGCTGAGAATATTGTAAACAGCTTCTCTGTCTTAAAATTGGGTATCTTTTCTTTTTCTATTATATCTCTAAACCTGCTTGAAATTGCATTCATTTTTTCTAAATTTAAATTGATAGATTCGCTTTCATGGAATTTATTTTTATCTGATTCAAATTCCAAAATTATTTGTATTCTCGGTCGGTCATTACATATATCAAAAATTATATTGAGTATTTTGACATCATATTTTTTCTCAACCCAATCGGATAATTCTAGAAAAGGAGATAGAAGTTCGCCTTCCTCTTTCTTGACTTTTTTGGTCAATATATAATCTTGATCAAATGGGCTGATCATTTTATTCTTCTATTCATAACTTTGTTACTGAGTGGAACTATTAATTAGATTTTCAACTTTTTCATTAATTGATGTATCTGTTCACTAATAACATCTGATTCATATTCCTTTGATACTGCAATATGCAAAATACCGATACCGCAATGTGCCATGACTGAATCCACAAATTTATCGCGCTCCATCCTGTCAGGCCGCTTATGGCTAGCATCATCAAGCTCGACCACAATCAGTGGTTCCATAGTATCATTGTCGACAAGAAGAAAGTCCACATGCTTTGCCTGTATTTTATTGAAATGAGCTCGCCATTCTTCCGCACCACTTTCCACTGTAACAAAATCGGCCATGCGAATCTTGCACATAATATCGAAGGAATAAGGCGCCACCGCTTCTTTCAGTACCTGGTAAAATACCAACTCTGAACGAGTAAGAATGGATTCATGTTTTTCATAGGGCAAGTAAGGCTTTTTGCTTTTATAAAGCCAGATGACAAAGCAAGTACCAAGTACAACAGCAGTAAGAATGAATAACCAGTTACCGGTCCAGTCACCCATGTTTATTTTTTCTTTTTAGGGAAAAGGCAAATATCCCCGCGATTTATTGCCTCCGCGTGGCCAAGTGTTAAACGGGCGATGGCATATTTATCTTTTACGCTCATCACTTCAAGTACACCGACCAATACATCTTCTGTTCCCAATTCCACACCCGTATCCGGATCGGTCAGTTTCTCACCTTTCTTAAAGATGACCAGCTGCTGGCCTGAGCTTAAACGCCCTTTACCCTGATTGAGATAAATCGTCGTCAATGCTTTGGCACCGTTTGCCTTGAAGGATTTGGAGGTAGATACCTTTACGACCTTTATAGGATTTGTACGGTTTAAGGTTTCATTCAAAATTTCGAATGCAGCTATGGCAAGAATATAATCGGTAAATGGTGTAGCAGATTTTTTCATTATCGCTGGATCAATCTGGTCCTTAAAATCGATTAACTCCATTTTTACGATCGCCCCGGTCCATATATTCAGCATGCGGTATTCGATATTTGCCCCGGCGTATAAATAGACATCTGTCTCACCCAGCAAGTCTTTGTGTACTTCTTTTCGCTTCGCAGTCATAGAACGTATCTTACCAATCACCATCAAATCTGCACCTAACATATTACCAAATTTTATCAGCTCACTATCCGCAATATGAGTCGACCATTTACGTTTTTGCTCTTTAAGTACCTTGTCCAGATTATTACGGTCCAATACAGTAAAGTTTCTGGATTTAACCAGCTGTGTAATGATCATCGTCTGCAATGCATCTGCAATATCTTTTCCCTTGTAGGTTTTCTTCAGCAGGGTGAATTCTTTTTTACTGTCGAAAGGTAATACAATGATTGTTCGCGGAACTCCCGGACGCGGCTTGGCTGGATCAAACTTTTCGACAACTACTTCAAGCTCCACATCCACACCTTTGGCAGTTTTTGTTTCCTTCAATACTTTGTATGAAGAGATATATCCGTAGCTTAACGATTTAACATTTGATTCAAACTCTTCAGAAGACTCCAACGATTTTTTCAGATCCTCGGTAAAAGATTCCACCCTGTTTGTTAATTTATTTTTTTCGCCTACGGCTAAGCCATTTACCTGTCTTACCGCAGCGCCCAAGGCATTTAAAGTGGCGGCTTTTCGATTGTCCCCAGACCCCTTACTTTTTACTGTTTCCCCATACGTAATAAGACTCAGCAATAATGCTGAAATAATGAGCGCTTGTCTATTCATCATATCTCCATGATTTAATAGTTAAACAAATCATAAATTTCACGAATTTCAAGGCGATAGTGCTCGCTCAGAGTAATTCGATTCTATAACAATTATGAAGATTCATCCAGTAATTTGTAGAGTGCTTGTGTGCCCAGCAAGCCCTCGCCTTTTGAATCTATCTCTTCATAAAGCGACTTCGCCAATTTCAAACCATCGACGCGTATACCCATAGCATCCGACTCCTCTACTGCAATCGTCATATCTTTTATAAAATGCTTGATATAAAAACCAGGATCAAAATCACCCTGAATCATACGCGGAGCAAGGTTCGACAATGCCCAGCTTTTCGCGGCGCCATTTTCAATACTGTCTAAAACGACCGCCGGATCCAAACCGGAATCTTTGGCATATTTCATCGATTCACAGACACCCATCATAGTCCCTGAAATGACAATCTGGTTGCACATTTTGCAATGTTGCCCGGAACCAGCTGGACCCTGATAAACAATGTTTTTGCCCATCAGTCCCAATACCGGTAGCAAATCATCAAATGTCGATTTATCACCACCGCACATGATAGACAACTCACCGGACTTCGCTCCAATGTCACCACCGGAAACTGGCGCGTCCAAACTTTGAATGTCCTTCCCCTTGGCAAGTTCATGAATTTTAACCGCTAGCGATGGCTTCGAGGTCGTCATATCAATCACATAAGAACCCGCCTTAGCATGATTCAAAATTCCCGAGTCTGAAAGATATACTTCCTCCACATCATTTGGAAAACCAACGATCGTTATAATGATATCCGACTCCTGTGCCAAACTCGCCACATCGTCATGCCATATCGCACCAGAGCTGATTAAGTCTTCGGCTTTCGACTTTGTCCGATTATAAATGTGCGTTGTATAGCCGGCATTTAACAAATGGGTGGCCATGCTTTTGCCCATTACACCGATACCAATAAAGCCAATTGTCTTAGTATTATTTACAGTCATTTCATATCCTTGCAGGTTAGTGATCTACTCTTATAATCAATCCTCTACACAAAAGAACAAGCATGAAATTGGGAATTTTTATAACAGAAAACCAATATCATATCGCTGAAACAGCCAAGGTGAGAGTCATTGTGGGTGACTTACAACAATTTATTAATCAGTCGTTTTCTTGTCTATTGCCTTACAATGGCGTAGGTATACATCTTTGTTTGAGACATCATACCCTTTCCATGCATAAGGGTCTGTACCGGCAACATGCAGTACACTGCGCCGGTCTGCGGTGGCGGGAGATTCACCTTCTTTAGGATTGGCTGGTATCAAACTCCAGGCATTGCAATAATGATTCACCAGCACTTTGCGATAATCATTGCTGAGGTTTTTTCGTGAGCGGTGTAAAAGATAGCCATTAAAAAAGACCAAAGCCCCGGCTTTGACTTCCACGGGTATTTCTTCGCTTTCATCAAAACCATAGCTTTCAGGTGCAAAATCGAATTCATCAGGATTTTCATGATCTCGTTGTGGGTAGAGATAGCCGGATTTATGAGAACCTGGAAGTACCATGAGGCAGCCGTTTTCAATTGTTGCATCATCAATTGCAATCCATGCGCCGACTAAAGAGCGATCACGCGTACCGATATAAATTTCATCTTGGTGCCATGCCTGTCCTTGAAATTCAGGCGGTTTTATAAAAAGCATCGATTGCATGCATTTCACACTGCCATCCCAGTGGGGTAAATGTGCTGCAGTTATCTGGCTCAGGATCCCGCAGATTTTTTCATGTTTAGCAAATTTTTCCATCACCGGACTTACATGGTGTGGTTGATGAATACAGAGTATATTTTTCAGCGTATCTTCATCACTTATTGAATCATCTACAGGCTTAATACTTTCAGTCTCATAACCGCCACGGGTAATTTTTATCGTATCGGCTTTTATTTCGTCCAGTTCCTCACCTGTCATTAATCCTTCAACAACGAGGTAGCCATTATCGATATAAAATTGTATTTCTTTATCTGATACAACGGGTGCTAAGTCAATCGTTTCCGAAGGCGTTTGTTCAATAGGTTCCATACATACTCCTGAAATATTAATTTAGAAAATAATTATCTAATGGTCAATTTCAATGCATAGTTCATATGTATTTGAATTAAAAATAATCTGGAATTTGATATCCCCGATATCGAATTCTAATAAAAATAGGGAAAATTATGGAATCAGCAATTATTGGCGGTGGTTGTTTTTGGTGCGTCGAAGCCATATTGCAATTGCGAAATGGTGTCGAAGCAGTTGTCTCTGGTTACACAGGTGGCCAGACTGAAAATCCCAGTTACAAAGATATTTGCACAGGCACTACAGGCCATGCTGAGGTTGTACGTGTCGACTACGATGAAACAAAAGTTTCGTATAAAGAAATTCTGGAATTGTTTTTTGAAGCCCACGATCCCACCACATTAAATCAGCTGGGCAATGATAGAGGCACGCAATATCGGTCTGTCATTTATTATACGGATGACCAGCAAAAAGCGACTGCAGAACAGGTAAAAGAACTGGCCCAATCATGGTACGATGAGCCAATCGTTACCGAAATTTCGCCTGTCGAAACATTTTATCCTGCCGAGGATTACCATCAGAATTACTTCAATCAAAATCCGGCCCAGCCCTACTGCTTTCATTTAATCCGCCCCAAGGTGGAAAAATTTAAGGACAAATTAGGTGATTAAGACTCTGCTTTTTTGTGGCCTTCTTTCTCTCTTAGCTGTATCCTGCAAAACATATACGGAAAATGATCTTGAAGGTTTCACCAGCGATAAATGCAGCATGTACCCTGAAGGAACTGATGACGAACCAAATCTTTGGTGTGACTGCTGCTATCAACATGACATTGCATACTGGCGCGGCGGCACTTGGTCAGAACGCCGTAAAGCCGATATAAAACTTAAAACATGCATTCAAGGAAAAGCTGGATTCTGGCAGGGTATGAAAGTCTACATTGGTGTTCGTCTTGGCGGATTTCCATTTTGGCCGACATCTTTTCGCTGGGGCTACGGCTGGCCCGAATACCGGGGCTACAGAAAAATAAAAGCACACGAACAGGACTATATCGAAACTAAATGGGAAGACTTCATCAATAGTGGGACAAAAATCTGTCCGGAAATTACTAATTAATAGTGGCTTAAGACCTGAATGTTAATTCCAGACCCGATTAGCCGATGGCATCAAGCAGATTCGGAATTTTCGTTTCATGATTTACGTAGACAGGCTGCAAGGCTGCATTGCTCGCAGCAAGATCCTCGCTAGATGATGAATCTTGAAAATTTTCTGCTGGAGCATGAATCCAACGGACTTCAATATTTCTGTCCATCAGGGTGATAAACAAGTTTGATAATTCAGGTGATTCGTGCAAACTCAGACAATAGAGAATCGAACCTGTAGGCATTTCATAAAGGACTTTATCCAATTGTTCGTAGAGGGTTGTTTGGGATGGTTGAATCAAAGAGAGTATGTGTCTCACTTCATTATGTATATTTTGTGCAGGCCCTTCGGCAGATTCGCTCTCATCAATTCCACAGCTTAGCAACAGGTTGCAATGTAAATCAGACAGGTATTCAGTAATACTTGCTGCGATACGAACCAAAAATTCAAAGTTTCCATCGATACCTGATTTTGCATATTTTTCATCGCAGTCAACTAATATACTCACCTGGTGAACAGAGTTTTCTTCAAATTCACGCACCATTAATTTTTGTTGCTTGGCGGAATTTTTCCAGTCGATGAAACGTATGCCATCGCTAACACGATATTCACGCACACCGTAAAAGTCCTGCCCCACGCCTGATATTCCAATGGGTTGTCCGGTGGATGAAACACGCGTATTTTTCGATAAATATAAAGGTAGACGGGTCAATTCTTCATAAGCCGGAAGGATATAAATTTTTTCTTCTTCAACAAACAATTTTTGGCGCATAAAGAGCCCGGCTGGGTCGCCGCCTATGAGGATCATTTTAGAAAGAACAAATTCACCACGGTTAATTGCGTATACTTTTCGTTTAAGAATCCGTTCTTCATTGGCATTTAATGCAGGAATAAAATAATTGGACTTTCCTTCATCAGAAAATTCACAATCTTCATGAAGTACCAAGGCCTGACGGGCACGTTTTGAATGATTCGTAATTTTGGCCGGTAATAAAATGTCTGAACCTAAACGTCCGTCTAGCCCGGGTATACGTGTGAGTGTAATGCTATGAAGAGATAAAAATGACATGCAGAAACTGGAAATAAGAATTGAAAATATAACAGATGTAAACATCGCAGTGACAAAGCCTGGATGCACCATTGTTACTGCAAATGATCCACATCCCACAAGCATTGCTACCCAACCATGCGATGTCGGCCAGATAAACCGCCCCGTAATTGCTGAACTGGTAAAATACGTCAGCAGTTTCAACTATCTTCCTCTTTGAAATCGTCACTGTAGCTATTTACGATATCCATTACCAAATCATCTGTACTTACAAAATCGCTCTGGGCACGAAGTTTCATTTGTATACGATGTGACATTACAGGAATGGCGATTTCTTTGATATCCGCAGGCATTACGTAACGGCGACCATAATATGCCGCCAGGGCCTGGCTTGCACGCATAAGAGCCAATGACCCACGAGGACTAACACCCTCTACAACTGCGGGGTGTTCGCGCGTTGCATTAACGATCTTGATGATTAAATCTTTAATGGCATCGGATACATGCACTTTGCGGACCAGTGCACAACATTTTACAATATCGAGTGCATAGGCAACATAACTAATATCATTTATCGGATGACGTGTTGCTTGGCTTTCAAGTATCTCCAATTCCACCTCCGGCGTCGGATAGCCAACATTAATCTTCATCAAAAATCGATCGAGCTGGGCTTCAGGAAGCGGGTATGTCCCCTGGTGCCCTGATGGATTTTGCGTCGCCATCACAAAAAATGGCCGGGGCAATACTTGTGATTTACCATCAACTGTTACCACGGCATCGTTCATACATTCCAGAAGTCCCGATTGTGTACGTGGAGTGGTACGGTTAATCTCATCTGCCAGGATGATATTACCAAATATCGGCCCGGGGATAAATTTGAAATCTTTAGTATCGTCCTGGTATATGCTAATTCCGACAATATCGCTCGGTAGCATATCCGGTGTAAATTGTATCCGTTTATAGCTGCCATTTATCGATTTGGCCAATGCTTGCGCCAGGATACTTTTGCCTACACCAGGCCGGTCTTCTATCAGAATATGGCCATCGGCCAGCATGCAAACAAGTACATTACGGATAACATCTTCCTTACCCTTAAACACTTTCGCGACATTTAATTCAATCCTCGAACAGAGATTTCGCAGAAATTCGAAGGTAAAGAATTCACCTGTCTTAAATTCATCTTGTTCATCGACGGTGATTTCTACAACGTTTTCATCTTCATTGTAAACAAATACATTTTTGCCTATTTGAATTACATCGAGATGTTTTACATCGCTCTTTTCATCAATTGGATTCCAGTTTAAATAGCTTCCATTGTAACTTCCAAGATCGACCAGGGTCGTTTTCTTGCCATCAAATATGAGTTTGGCATGGTGCCGTGAAACCTGCCCATCTGGAATTTTGATATCGCAGTCATCATCTCTACCAATAAGTAGTTCACCTTTGGTAATTTCAATTTCACCCCGTTCGAAGTGTCCTTGCTGTACAATTAATTTTGGCATAAAATACTAACCTATTCTAATTTCTATATTTCTTATGACAATCCATGCAGGATTGCCGTACCTTCTTATATAGGACATCTCGCTGTGGAATATAAGCTCTAAGTACGATTTCTTCCAGTTTTATTAATAATTCTTCTGTATGTTTAAGACCCGCAGTAAGCTCTGATTTCTTATTAAAACGGATAAGTTCAGTGAATTGTTCTCGCAATAATAAGACCTCATGGGACGCGTCTAATTCTGTAGTTTGGTCAATTTTCTTCCATTTCCCCTTTTGGATCCCTTTCAATCGCTCCCAAATACGGTCGATTTTAGCCATACGATCGGCAAATTCGTGGACCTTAGCGGTCTCTGGAATTGCTTTTACAGCCTCAATTTCTTGTTTTGTCAGGGATTTAAATTCTGCCACCGATTTATATAGACCCGTGTAGCTTTTTGATGTACCAATGTCAGCCATAAGGGCTAATGTTTTTTCCTGGCTAGCCTCAAAATATTGTTTTAAAATCAGCATTGCAGCTGTTGGCCCCCGTTGTGTACCACGGTGGCAGTGGATATAAACAGGTTTTTCTAATTGATGGAATGCCGCAAGTATGTTTTTTGCTTCTTCGCGGTCAATACCTGAATAATCCACTGGTACATGAGCATATTTCATCCCATATTTCTTAGCGGGTATCAATTTGGGATGGGCACCATCTACACTGATAATTGACCGTATTCCCAAATCTGCCAGAGCCTTGAAATCTGCCTCGGTTTTGGGTGACGAACCACTATAAACCTGTGAATTTAGCTGGTGAAAATTCGCTAAACCTAGTGGTGTTTTTGCTTCTTTTTCTCTATTTTGGCAGGCCATGAAAAAAGCTGTAAGAACTAAAAATGCTGTAATATATCGGTATTTCATTCTCCTCCAAGGTTCATTCGAACTATTACCTTAATCGTATTTCAAGGCTATTCTATATTGATATCGCTTATTTTGGCCCCATAGTTAATATCTACTATGAAGGCATTAATGGTTCGCTTTAATTTTTTTTATTTAATAAAGAACCATTTAGTGGAACAAAGTTTAATTAATATTTCTACGGGTTAGAAATGTTCATACTTAGGAATGAAAATGATCTTTTTAAGACTACTTCTTCCAGTTCTCCTGTTAACTACATCATGTAATCACTGGTCAACTGAGAATGCAGATAAAGAAACGTACAGAATTCTTTCTGAGAAAGAATTTGCACAATTTTCGACAAATAGTCAATTTTCAATCGATACTGCTTATTCAAAAAGAAAGCCGGAAGAAATCGTCCAGGATGAAATTATGGCGGATCGTGACCGCACAGATACACTGTTAATTGACCTGGATAAATCGCTAAATCTGGCCATTAAAAATAGTCGCAATTATCAGCAGGAAAAAGAAAATTTATACTTATCCGCCCTCACCTTGAGTGATACGCGTCATGGCTATAAAGCATTGATTTCGCACGAGGCAAGCTCAGAGCATAAATCCACAGATGATAATGATACTAAATCAATTACCAGTTCGAACTCACTTTCATTAAGCAAACTCTTCTTGAGCGGCGCAAGTTTAAGCATCACCTTGCTAAACGACCTCTTGACTTTTCATAAGGGAGCAGGTGATCGCTCTGCGACTTCGACCTTAAGTGTTAGCATCTTGAAACCTCTGCTGAGAGGTGCTGGTAAGAAGATTGCCGGAGAAAGTTTGAAACAAGAAGAACGAAATGTCATCTATCAGATACGCACGTTTTCCCGCTATCAAAAAACATTTGCTGTGGATGTGACTTCACAGTATTACCGTTTGGTTCAGCGCAAACAGACCATACGAAATGAATACAACAATTACCTGAATCTTAAAAAAGCCCTGGCCCGTTCGGAAGCATTGGCAAAAGACAGGTTACCTGAATTTCAAGTAGACCAGACTCGACAAAATCTCTTGCGGGCAGAAAGCCGCTATATTGTAGCCCTCGAAGCATATATGAAGGAACTGGAACGATTTAAAATTACCCTGGGTATTCCCATAAGTACTAAAATCAGTTTGGATGAAAAATCACTGGATCAACTCATCTTAAAAGGCATGGATCCGATTGAGATTAAGGGACCACAAGTCTATACCATTGCCCTACAAAACAGAATGGATATGCAAAATGAAATAGATAAATTTGACGATGCAAAGCGTCAAATAAAAATTGCAAAAAACGATTTAAAAGCCAATATCGATATCTTTGCAAATGCTTCTCTTAAGAGCAATGGAACGACCGATTGGGATTCATTTTCCAGCCGCAACTGGGAATCAGGCTACGGATTAAAGATCAAATTACCCTTGGATAAGTTGAAGGAACGCAATAATCTAAGACGTGAACATATCGACTTTGAGCGTCAGATCCGCAGCTTATCATTAAAGCTCGATGAAATTAAACGCGACCTGCGCCAGCGTATACGCAGGATCGAACAATCATTAACGAATTATCACATTCAGAAAAATTCGGTAAATCTGGCTAAACGCCGTGTGGAAAGTGCAACTTTACTCGTGCTTGCAGGCCGTGCAGAAACACGTGATTTACTGGATGCACAAAATGCCTTAGTTGTGGCGCAAAATGCCTTAACACGCAATGCAGTGGATTACAATTTGGCCAAACTGGAGCTATTAAGAGACATTGGAAAGTTGGAACTTAAGGATGGAAAAATCGTTGAGACCTACTCATTTAAGACCCTGAAAGAACGGAAAGAACTCATCAGTCCCGCGGACTTTTTCAAAAATAAAGGATTATAGTTTTGTCTAAAAAAAGAATCATCATCATACTTATCGTTCTCGCTGTAATTGGCTCGGGGCTCGGTATATATTCGTCAGGAAAATCCGGTTCGGAAAATTCAAAGGATTTCACTTATCACAACGTTATGAGAGGCGACCTTGTTATCAGCGTTACCGAAGGGGGTACCCTGGAAGCTCAGCAAAAAGTAACTGTCACTTCCAAAGTTCATGGTCACCGTCGGGTAATATTTTTAATAGAAGAGGGAAAAATAGTAAAAAAGGGTGAGTTGCTTATCGAGCTTGATTCAGCCCAGCTCATAGAGCAATTAACCGAGCGCGAAATAAGAGTAGCAAGTAAGGAATCGTCATTCATACAAGCTAAAGAAAACCTTGCGATTCGCAAGAGCCTCAATATATCGGAAATTAAAAATGCCGAACTGGATAAGGAATTTGCAAAAATAGATTTGTTAAAGTATGTGGAAAGTGATTGGCCCATAGAGTTAAAGAAAGCAGAAGCCGATATAGCCATCGCAGAAGAAGAACTCATACAATCTAAAGACAAATTAGCATGGACAGAGAAACTCTTCGAAAAAGGCTATGCTACAAAGAGTGAACTGCAATCTGATAAACTAATCGTGAAAAGACGGGCACTCACGTTCGACCAAACAAAAGAATTAGCAAAAAAGAAAAAGAAATATGATCACCCCCAACGTTTAAAGAGACTGAAGTCGGATTCCGAAACACAGACTGAGGAACTTGCCCGTGTGCGTTTGAGAGCCAAAGCAGAACTTGCAAGATATGAAGCTAACTTCAAAGAACAAGAGTCGCAGTATAAGAAAGAACTCGCACGCCTTAAATGGGAAAAAGAAAAAATCGCATTAACAAAAATTTATGCGCCACAAGATGGGCTTATCGTTTATTATAAACGCCGTCACCGCGAGCCCATAGAAAAAGGCTCAATGGTTTGGGAACGGCAGTCTTTAATTAATTTACCAGATACAAGCAAAATGAAAGTCATTGTGAAAATCCATGAATCGAGAATCAACCAGATAAAGGTAGGCCAGCATGCCTACATCAGCATCGATGCTCTGCCAGATGTTAAACTGAAGGGCGAGGTATCTAAAATTTCTCCTTTGCCGGATCAATCACACTGGATGAATCCAAATCTAAAAGTCTACAGTGCAGATGTAATCATAACAGATGCACTACCAGCAGGCTTAAAACCCGGCTTGTCTGTCAAAACAGAAATTATAATAGATAAGCTTGAGTCCGTGATGAGTATTCCAATACAGGCTGTATTTACTGAAAACAGCAAACAATATGTGTATATAAAATCAGGCTTTGCCCAGGATAAGATAGAGGTGACTGTTGGCGAATATAACGATGTCTTTATCGAAGTATTAACTGGCCTCAAAGAAAATGATATGGTATTGCTCAACCCGCCACGGCAAAACGAAATTGAAGCAATTGATGAAAAGCTGGTAGACCCGAATTCGATTAAAAAGAAAGATTTACCAAAAATAGACAAGACTGTACAGAAAAAATCTGCGATACATGGAAAGGCGGAGCAATACAAGAAAAAGCCGAACGCAGCTGGAAAACCGAATCAATACAAAAAAAAGTATTCTGGCAAAAAAGGGTCATAATTCGTATGCCCCAGGATATTGTCAAACTTGCCCAGGTCAGTAAAATTTATCAAAAATCCAGCCTCGAGGTGCGCGCCCTTCACAGGGTGGATTTAACTGTCAAAGAAGGCGAATATCTTGCAATCATGGGCTCATCGGGCTCGGGTAAATCCACCATGCTTAATTTACTCGGCTGTCTCGACCGCCCAACTGAAGGACAGTATTATCTTGGTGGCGATGATGTATCAACACTCAATGACGATGAGTTATCAGCAATACGCAGCCAGCGGCTGGGTTTTGTATTTCAATCATTTAATCTGATTGAACAATTGACTGTCATTGAAAATATCCAGGTGCCCATGTTTTACCAAAATATTGATCCTGATGAATCGCGGCAGCGCGCCGAAGACCTGGCCCGACAAGTGGGTCTTGGCGATCGCTTCGATCATCGGCCAAATGAATTATCCGGGGGTCAAATGCAGCGAGTGGCAATTGCACGATCACTGGCAAATAGACCCTTGCTCATATTGGCAGATGAACCAACCGGAAATCTTGACAGTAAGACTGAAGCAGAAATTCTCGGCATGCTCGACGACTTGCACCAGGAAGGTAAAACGATCATCATCGTTACCCATGAAGAGTCCGTTTGCCAACGGGCAGATCGGGCGATTTATTTAAAAGATGGTGAAATTGAACGCGAGCTTGTTATAGCATGATTTCACAAACGACCATTCGAACCATACAGCTCGGCGCTAGAAACCTTGTACTCCACAAGGTGCGTTCCTTACTGACTATGTTGGGTATTATCTTCGGTGTCGCATCAGTTGTTGCCATGCTGGCAATTGGCGAAGGAACGAGTCAGCACCAGCAGGAATCAATTCGTAAACTGGGTAGTACAAATATTATTGTGGAAAGCGTCAAACCTGAAACAGAGTCGACCAGTAGTGGTCAAGGCAATGGGTTTGTTCTTGAATACGGTCTCAAATATATAGATGCAACACGTATCTACAAAACTGTGCCTCATATAAAACGCATAATGCCAGTACGCGAGATTCGTTGTAAGGCACAATTTCAACAAAACCAGATTCCAATAAAGGCGATTGCGACACTGCCTGGATACCAGGATTTAAAAAGCTTGAAAATTATTCGCGGGCGCTTCCTCACAGATCTCGATAATGAAAACTTCGACAATGTCTGCATCGTTACTGAAAACCTCGCAAAAAAATTATTTGCCTACCGTGATCCGCTCGTACAAACAGTAAAAATGGACCGTTTTTATTACCGTGTGGTCGGTGTCGTGCAATCCAATGAATTGGAGTCCAAGCAAATTAAAAGTTGGGATATGAAGCTCTATCTGCCACTTGCCACGTCACGCCAGCGCTTTGGTGATACCTTGATGGAACGCAGCTCAGGGTCACGAAGTGCAAGTAAAATAGAACTTCACCGCTTGATCGTCGAATGTGAGAATACTGACTACGTCGAATCTTCTGCGACTGCTATACAATTAATTCTTGAGCGCTTTCACAAAAAAGAAGATTACGAAATGACCATACCGCTACAGCTTTTACGACAAGCCCGTGAAACACAGTACATTTTCACAATCGTCCTCGCATGCATCGCTTCCATCTCTTTACTCGTCGGTGGTATCGGCATCATGAATATCATGCTTGCATCGATTACTGAACGTACGCGTGAAATTGGTGTACGCCGGGCCTTGGGTGCGCGAAAGAGAGATATTGTTACTCAGTTTTTAGTAGAAACGGTTATACTCAGTGTTACAGGTGGCTTGGTGGGCCTTGTTGTTGGCTGCGCCATTCCATTTGCAGTGACTTATTTTAGTGATATCAAAACAGTCATCACACCCTGGTCACTGATTATTGCCTTTGCAGTTTCAGCTCTCACTGGTATTATTTTTGGAATTTATCCAGCTAACCGTGCGGCAAATCTCGACCCCATCGATGCCCTGCGCCACGAATAAATTTCGCTCGGCAGTCTTCTTAAAAGTAATTAATGTGCGTAGCACATTTAGGTTCTTAGGAACGTAGTTCCTAAGGGTGCCGGCAGGCAAATGCATTTCGCTCGGCAGTCTTCTTAAAAGTAATTAATGTGCGTAGCACATTTAGGTTCTTAGGAACGTAGTTCCTAAGGGTGCCGGCAGGCAAATGCATTCCCCTCGGTAGTCTTCTTAAAAGTAATTAATGTGCGTAGCACATTTAGGTTCTTAGGAACGTAGTTCCTAAGGGTGCCGGCAGGCAAATGCATTCCGCTCGGTAGTCTTCTTTATGAAAGTTCTAAATGTGCGTAGCACATTTAGGTCCTATGTTAGCGAATCATTTCCTGAATATCCCCTAACACTTTTTGAATATGGCTATCCCAAAATCCCCATTCATGGGCACCGGGCTCTTCGACGTATTCATGTTTGATTTTTAAATCATCGAGTTTTTCATGAAAGCGGCGATTGTCCCCTATTAAGTGATCCTCACTTCCACAAGCAATATACAGCTTCGGCTTACGACGCTTTTTTGCTAATTCTTCTGCAACATAATGAAGGTCATTTAGTGAATTTTTAAGCTTCTTCAAGGAGCCAAAGATCATCTTGTATTCAGCATTATTTCCACCACGTTGTTTCCAAAAATGCGCGATGTCCATTACACCGGATAAGCTGGCTGCATAAGCATAACGATTTGGGTGGTTCAATGCCAATTTAAGTGCCCCATAACCACCCATGGATAATCCGGCCACGAATGTGTGTTCGCGTTTATCACTTATTTTGAATAGTGTCTTTGTTATGCGGGGTAACTCTTCCGAAATAAATGTCCAGTAGCGCTGCCCCTGTTCCATATCCGTATAAAAGCTGCGATGCACATTTGGCATGACAACTGCCAGTCCCATTTCACTGGCATAGCGCTCTATCGATGTTCGCCGCAGCCAGATACTATGGTCGTCGCTTAAGCCATGTAGAAGATAGAGTACCGGGTATTCACTACCGCCATCCACACCGCGCATGCCGATTTGTGAGACCGTACGTTGTGGTAATATGACGTTCATTCGACAACACATGCCCAGTACATCTGAATAAAAACTGGTTTCCAACAATGCCATTGTTTATTCCTTTTTGGCTACCTAGGGGTTGCTGAATAAGTCCCAAGCATATTAATAAGTAGGCCGTAAGACGATAGCGTATGAGTTGTTCAGCTGCCATCTAAGTCTGGCTTTTATGATAGACAAGTTTCGCCGTTGATGCATCAAGGAATGATTACCGGGGGCTTCACCTGCTTTTCATAGGATGAAAATTTATGTTTGCAGACTTTTCCTTCTATATCAAATTCAATTAGCAAGACTTCGGAATATTCTATAGGTGCACCAAAACTGCTTCGCTGGTAACGGTATGTCCAACTTTCGACACATGTTCCTTTTTTATTAACTATTTCCACACGTTTTACGTCTGGCTTGCCAAACCATTCCAGGATGGTAGCCTTAGTCTGCTCGCCAGCCTTTATTTTTTTTATCAGATCCATATCGCTTTTTTTGCCAAGTTCACTTACGCATGAAAGCATAAAAAAGAGGGGTAAAAGCATGATTAACTTTTTCATAATAACTCCTTATCTTAAATCAAATTGATGTAGTTTACGATGCAGAGTTCGTCGGCTTATGCCGAGTTTTTCTGCTGCTTTGGTTCGATTGCCTTTGCATTCCTCTAGTGCTTTTTGAATCAGATATTTTTCATTGGCTTCCATATCCAAAGTATCTTTGGGGTTTGTCTGTATCTCTGGCTGTTGGTCGACAGAGTCGCGTATATCCTGCGGTATATCCTTTATAGTAAATTTATCATTGCGACTCAAGACCAGCATGCGCTCGACACAATTTTTCAACTGACGAATATTTCCCGGCCAGTTGTAGCACTCAAGAATTTTCAATGCATCGGGAGTAAATCCATCCACAGACTTGTTATTTTCCTCATTATAAATTTTCAGAAAATGTAAGAGAAGCAGGGAAATATCTTCGATGCGTTCACGCAATGGCGGTAGATGAATGTTTAAAACATCCAAACGATAATAAAGATCTTCTCGAAAATCGCCGTCAGCAACCATTTTTTTCAAGTTCCGATTACTTGCTGCAATCAATCGGATATCCACTGTAATTGGGTCTGTACTTCCGACGCGTTCAAATGTTCGCGTTTCTAAAACACGTAACAGTTTCACCTGTGCTGCAGGGTCTATTTCTGAAATTTCATCAAGAAACACGGTACCGCCATCTGCCGCTTCAAAACGTCCAATTTTGCGCTCACTGGCACCTGTAAAGGCTCCTTTTTCATAACCAAATAGTTCGCTTTCCAGTAAACTCGCAGTCAATGCAGCGCAATGAATAGGAACAAATGGCTTATTTGCACGGTCACTAAGTTGATGCAGTGCACGGGCAATTTCCTCTTTACCTGTACCACTCTCGCCGGTGAGTAAGACTGTCGTCCGGGTCGCGGCAACCTGTTTTACCGTATCCATGATTTTTGTCATCTCAGGTGAATGGCCAATGATTCGCTCAAATGCAAACTGTGACGCAAGCTCTTTTTTAAGCTGCTTATTTTCATCTTGAAGATGTTTGGATTCCAGCGCATTACGGATGATCTTTTCCAGATCATCCAGATCAACTGGTTTTTCCAGGTAGTCATAAGCCCCGTTTTTTATCGAATCTTTGGCAATCTGCGAATTCCCGTATGCTGTAAGCATGATGCACAAGGGTGGTTTATCCATTGCTTGCAAGCGCTCAAGCAACTGCATGCCATCCATATCCGGCATACGCAGGTCCGTCAAGACCAGGTCAAAACTTCGCTCAACGATGAGCTCCATGCCCAATTTACCGTTGTCTGCCAATGTCGTATCGTATTCCTGCTGCAATGCTTTTTTGAGCCCCTCACGGGTATTTTTTTCATCATCAACGATGAGAATTTTTGCTTTAGTCATGTTGTATCCAGGTTTATATTTATATCCAATTCTGCTGCTTCTAGGAGGCGGATCGGTTTATCACGCAATGGGAATTTGATGCTAAATGTACTACCAACGCCCGGTTCACTTTCTATTCCCAGGTCAGCCCCATGCTCACGTATGATACGCTCGACAATCACCAGACCCAGCCCGGTTCCCTGGTCCTTATTGCTTATATAGGGTTCAAAAATACTATCGAGCATATTCGCTGGTATGCCCTCGCCCGTATCTGTAAAACGTATGATCACATCGTCATCCGTCAATTCCTGACTTATTGATAAACTATCGCCATCAGACATGGCCTGTATGGCATTGTTTATAATATTATAAAATGCCTGCTGCAATTGTTCAGGATCACCCTGCACATTTGGTATATTTACACCCCAGTCTGTGTAAATATCGATTTTGCGATTGTCAATTTCAGCCATCATAATGCGCAAAGTATCAGTCACCAGTGCTTCAAGTGAGACAGACTCCGGACTAATTGGATTTGGCCGTACTGCATCCAAAAATGAATGAATGATCTTGTCCAGCCGGCGCACTTCATCCAGTGCCACATTCATCATTTCGAGACCCTCTTCGTGATTTTGCTGATTTTTTAGATAGCGTTCGAGCAATTGCAGGTGGATGGTTAAGGAGTTTAATGGATTGCCAATCTCATGTGCAACTCCTGCCGCCAGTAAACTTATTGCACTGAGTCTCTCCACCTCAATTTTTTCTTCGGCAGATTCACGCAGTTCGGTGATATCATGCAAAATGATAATTGCCATACCCAATTCCGGGTCAGGATCTGAATCATTCTTATAAGGCAGGAGATAAAAAAGCAGTGACCGATAACGCGGATAGAATACCTCGATTTGCTGGCGTGAAACCCGCTCCCACTCTTCAGGGTCCAAACTCATGAGTCGTTCCCAGTCGAGATCCTTTAAATGGCGCTGGATCAATTCACCTTCCGCTTCAAGCACATTTTGAGGCAAGCCAAGCATGGTGTAAGCGGCCCGGTTGACAAATTGCATGTGCCCAGTCCTGTCAATAATGATGACACCCTCACGAATACTTGAAAAAATCGTTTCAAGCAGGCCTTTTTCACGGGTCAGCTTAAGGATGTATCCTTGTACTGAATTAGGGTCGAGACCATCTAAACGCTCAACTAACCGGTTAATAAATTCACTATCTGACTTTGCCATTATGTCCCACTTTTATCAATATAATAATAATAGTTCATTCTAATAAATCAAGTGCCATTATGGCAGACTTTTTAAAGAAAATAGTCCTATCTATCACGTAATTAATGGATTATAATCGGGTCTTATCTTGAAAAAAGGCTGTTTCTGCCTAATATACGCCCGTAACTGAGCAAAATACTCGGTTTCTTGCAGTATTTACGTTTTTAAAATCATGGAAAATAATCATATAAATCTTTTGTGCGACATCAGCGAACTAAGCGCTGTGTTGGCCGGTAGTGATGATGTGGATAGCTTTCTCCAGCGTATTGTTGAGATTGTGGCTGGCCACATAAATGCTTCAGTGTGTTCAATTTACCTCTTTGACGACCAGAAGTCGAAGCTTTACCTGAAAGTCACTCATGGTTTGAATTCAACAGTCGCTTCTGACATCGAACTTTCTGTAGGCGAAGGGCTTGTGGGACATTGCTTCCAGGAGATGGAAGCTGTTCTTGAAAATAAGGCCAGTACTCACCCTAAATTTAAACATTTCGCAGAACTTGATGAATCCTGTTTTGAATCATTTCTGGCAGTGCCTATTCAGCGTGGTGTTGAACACATCGGCGTATTGGTTGTCCAGAGGGAAGAAGCTCTGTCATTTATACAGCTCGATGTAAGAGCAATGCAGGCCACTGCCTCCCAACTTGCAAGTGTCATAGAAAATGCCCGCATTATTCTCACACTTAACGAAAGCGAAGAAGAAAGTCGTGAAAACTGGTTCAGCCGCAACGCAGTCATTAAAGGACAAATTGCATCCAAGGGCATCAAGCATGCAAAATCCCTGGTCATTGAGCATTCAGACAACTGGTTAAGCAGTGATATTGAAGGCGAATTCACATTGGAAGATTTTGAAATCGCCTTATCCCAAACGACCTCACAGCTCTACCTCCTGGAAAAACGCCTCGGTGAAAAGCTACCTGAAAGTGCATCGATGATATTCAGCGCCCATTCGTTGATACTTAAAGACCCTGAATTTACCGGCAAAATGGGCGATTTGATTCGCAATGGCTACAACCCGCCCCTAGCCGTACGCGCTATTGCCCGTAAATTTATACGAATTTTCAAAAACAGTAAAAATGCCTATACCCGTGAAAAAGTTGAAGATATCGAGGATATTGCCAAGCGAATCTTAAGTAATCTGATGCATAAGCATTATGGTGCAGATTCCGAATGCAGTGGAAGAGTCATCATTGCCCATGATTTATATCCGTCCGAATTACTCAAGCTCGCCAATGAAAATGCCGCAGGAATTGTCCTGGTAAGCGGTGGCGTAACTTCACATGTCTCCATTCTCGCACGATCATTACAAATACCCATGTTATTGGTAGACCAACCACGCTTAATGGAGCTCTATGATGGCACCGATGTGCTGCTCGATGCAGAAATGGGAACATTCTATATAAATCCAAGCGATGAAATCATCACCCTTTTTAAAGAACGAGAGCAAGCAAAGAAGCGGATCAAAACCGCCAGAATGACGACCTCCAGTAAAACAAAATGTGGTGAATCAATTGCCCTGCTGGCAAATATCAATCTGCTCAGCGATCTTAAAACTGCCGCGAAGCACAATGCCGAAGGCATCGGTTTGTACCGTACAGAATTCCCTTTTCTTATCCGTTCAGATTTCCCCTCAGAAACGGAACAGGAATCCATTTACAAGCGCCTCTTTAGCAGCATGCCAGACAAGGTCATCACCCTGCGCACGCTGGATATTGGCGGTGATAAAATTCTTAAATATTTCCAGGATGATCTCGCTGAGGACAACCCCGTTTTAGGCATGCGCTCTATCCGTTTCTCACTGAAATACAAAGATATTTTTCGCGATCAAATCCGCGCCATGCTCAAAGCAGCCAAAGGGCATTCGCAATTCCGCATAATGTTCCCGATGATTTCCGGACTCGAAGAATATCTCGAAGCGAAAGAAACGGTATACAGCTGTGTAGAATCACTCAAGAAAGAAGGTGCAGAATTTTGCGAGGATTTTGAATTGGGTATGATGATTGAAGTGCCTTCCACTTTATACATCATCGATGAGCTTGCCAAAGAAGCGGATTTTTTCTGCATTGGTACCAACGATTTTATTCAGTTCCTTTTAGCCGTCGACCGTGGCAATGAAAAAGTTGCGGACTATTATCTGCCACATCATCCATCCGTACTTCGCGCCCTTAAGCAAATTAGCGAAGCAGCAATTAAGCATAACACAGATGTATCACTATGCGGAGAAATGGCCAATGAATCTGTCTATCTTAAATTTATATTAGGCATAGGTATTAGCAGTCTCAGTGTAGATGCGCTTAATATGCAAACCCTGCGCCAGGAAATCCGCAAGCATACTATGGATAAGTGCCAAAAGTTTGCCGATGAACTACTCGCTGAATCATCCATAGACAAAATTGAAGCTATACTCGGTATCTAATCAGACTAGCTGTCAGTCAAAAATATACACAAACCAATCACCATCTTCAAAAACAGGATTGATGCCCCGATTCTTTAAGATGCCCATTAGCGCTTTACTCTCAGAATGGCAAACCAGAAAGCGCGCACCAAATTCGGTCTTTATTATTTCCATGGGGTATTCCAATTGGCCACGCCGCAATTGATCAAGGAAGTTAGAATGCTTTTTTGAATAGCGCTTCATATACATGGGGTCGAGAAATAAGAGCTGCTTTTGTTCGGGAGCCATGTTCCACAAAATCGACATTTCGGGCCAGCGAGTACAAACGACCAACTCTCCCTCATCAGCATGCTCTTGAATAAATTTACCAATAAGGTACATAGGCGGACTTTTTTGCTGCGTAAAAGGATCAACATATTTGCTATAATAATGGTTGTAGCCAATCGCGCCATAAGCAATGATAGCGAGCCCAAGAGCAAGGCTCGAATAAACTGTTCGCTTTTCCTGCCAATCGATCTTCAGGTCCTTAGCCAATAAAATTGCCAGCAGTATGCTCACAGGTGTCAGGTATTCCAAGAAACGACCACTTAGACTACTCAGCACAATATAAATCAATGTAAAAATAATCAGTACATATAAATTGCGGCTCAATTTCAGACGTTTGAATTTTATAGCAAAGCCCAGTCCGATCAGCAATATAATACTAAATGGAATAAAACGAAATATATTTATTGGCCGCAATTCCATTGGACGGGAATCCCCGCTGCTCGACTTCGTCCATGAATCGAATAGTACTTCAACATTTTGCACATACAGCCCGTGAATGTTATTTGGAAAATTCGGGTGTATACAATTACCTATTATCATTGCTAGCAGACAGGTAACGGTCAGCGGAAAATCTTTGTAGAACGTCTCTCGTTTCTTACCAGTTTCGTCAAAGAAATAGAAGAGGCAATCAGCAATCAAAACAAGCCCAAGTAGCTGCCAGTGTCCGGTATAGCTCAGCGCATAAATGATTGTCAGTACAGCAAGCAGGATATGTTTTCGTTTGAGAATGGCGATGATTGAAAAAATTAAAATAATAATAGAAATAAGATGGGGTCTGCAAGTGACAAGACGCACCCAGAATACACCCCAGCAAATCCACGGCGTCAAGGCAATTAAAATAAGGGATTGGTAGATATTACATTTTAGACTGCGACTGTAAGTAAATAGAGCTGCAATCAATAGTAGATTCAGGAAGATAATATAAACCTGAGAACCAAGCATCTTTCCCATGGATAGGAACGGCACCTGAATCACATGAAAAAGCCATTCCTTATCAAACCAGTCATTCACCCATATGCTGTGTGTCGCATAGGTAAAATCGTGTAGTATCAGGCCGTTTTCTTTCATCTCCATCGCCAGCTGACTGTGATAATAAGCATCTGGACCTATCAGGTGGTTCAGACCGAAGACAAAGAAAAAAAGCGGTACTAACCAAAGCGCCAGCACTGCAATTATACCGGCAGTATATGACACCTTTGTTGATTCTGTTTCCAATTCCATTTAACTCATCGCATTTATTAATTTAAATTGAGCCTGCATTACATATAAAAAGATCCGCTCATCCAGCTAAAATGATGCTCATAAAGTAACTAACCCGTAACATAAGGACGAGCCTGAATAATTCATAAATATCGTAGCGAAAGTGTGAAGTGCAATAGTAGCAAGCGTTTAGAGTTGTAAGATGGATGCAGATGTGCCAGGGCACTCCAAAGTCATCGTCAGCTCTAAATTGATACTGCAGCAATTCACGCTTGCAGTAGATACTTTTATGAATTATTTAGGCTAGCTTTACAGATAAATTTATCCTGCTAAATTTCAATTTTTATGTATTGATGGGACTGGATTTACAAAGCGTTTGCAATAGCTTTCATCAACAAATTAAAAAGGATGAAAATGAGTTTCGAAATTACATCAATATTATCAGACAATATGGTTCTGCAACGTGAAAAACCGATTAACATTTGGGGTAAGGACCGTGTGGGCGAAGAGATCACGGCGACTTTAGATGGCACGAGTGCAACAACTGTTACAGCAGAGGATGGTTCGTGGCAACTGGTACTTGAAGCCCAGAATGCGGGCGGTCCCTATGTACTTAAAATAACAGGGTCAGAAACTAAGCGTATAGAAAATATCCTGGTTGGTGAAGTCTGGTTTTGTTCTGGCCAGTCAAACATGGGAATGGCTGTCGTTTCATGTGACAATCAAGATGATGAAATTAACGCAGCTAACAATCCCAATATTCGACATATTGCTATTCCCAACCTGGTTGCCGGAGCTCCCAAGTTTAATACAGGTGGTAGCTGGCAAATATGCAATTCAGAAACTGTTGCCAGCTTTTCTGCTGCGGCCTATTTCTTTGCTAAAAAACTTTATGCTGAGCTGCAAGTGCCAATTGGTATTATTCACAGCTCCTGGGGCGGCACGCCAGCGGAAGCGTGGATCAGTCGTGAGTCACTGGAATCGGATAATGAATTAAACTACCTTGTCGAGCTTTGGGATAAAAACATAGAAGAATCAGAAGAAAAAATACTGGCCCACTCTGAAACGATCAACGCCTGGGCCAAAACAGCCATACAAGCAGAAGCGAATAATGAAATCATCCCCGGCATGCCAGGCCTTGATGTACCTGCCTCTTCACCCTGGCGTAGTTCAGGTCTTTTTAATGCAATGGTCGCACCTGTCTTAAACTATACCATTCGCGGTTTCCTTTGGTATCAGGGAGAATCAAATGCCGATCGCGCCTGTGAGTATCGCAATCTCTTTCGTACCTTAATTCGCGATTGGCGGAAAAACTGGAACGAAGAATTACCATTTTACTTTGTGCAATTAGCAGCTTGGCAAAAATCCGCGAGTGAGCCACGTGATAATGCCTGGGCAGAATTACAAGAAGCTCAGACTCTAGCACTCCAGGAACCAAATACAGGCATGGCAGTAATTTCGGATGTGGGAGAGCAACATGACATTCATCCGCAAAATAAACAGACTGTAGGTGAACGGCTTGCACTAAACGCACTTGCTCAACTCTATGGCCAGCCCATTGAATATTCAGGCCCGGTCTACAAGTCGCACGAAGTAAACGGCAATGAGATCACCATCGAATTTGAGCATGCCCTGGGTTTGCACTGTTCACAGCAGCTTCATGGTTTTGCCGTAGCAGCTGAGAATAAAAAATTTGTCTGGGCTACAGCACAAATTAAATCCGATAAAATTATCTTAAAATCACCCATAGATAGCCCCGTTGAAATTCGCTACAATTGGGATACTTTCCCGCATTCCTCGATTTACAATGCGGCAAAATTACCAATGAATTTATTCCGTACGGATGACTGGGAACGAATCACCAAGGGTACCAGGTTCGAATAATTAATCACTAAAAGGATTCATGCAATGCCATCATTAACATCTGAAGAACTCATCTCATACAAGGACAAAGGCTATCATATATCGAATAAGCCATTGCTTAGCCAAGATAAATTTAGTAATCTGAAACTTATCTTTGAACGTCTGCTCGCCGAACGTGGCCCCGGTAATTTAGATGTCATCCATTTTGATAACCCGGAACTCATGGAATTTCTTATGGATGATGCGGTGCTCGATCTAGTAGAATCCATCATTGGTCCTGACTTTGGTTTATGGTCCAGCCATTTCATTTCAAAAGAACCCGGCACCGGGGTACGAACCCCCTGGCATGAAGACTCCGCCTACTGGGAAGGACGTTTCGATAAGTTCACAGGCATTGTTACCATATGGCTGGCGATCGATCAAAGCAACAGAGAAAATGGCTGCATGCGTGTCATTCCGGGTTCACATAAAAAGGCCGATTCCGATTATATCGATGTGGATATACAAGAAAATCTTTTTAATTCTGAAATTGCGGAAATAGACAATGATAAGGCAGTATATTTTGAATTGGAACCAAACCAGTATTCCCTGCACGATTCACGAATGATTCATGGTGCAGAAGCAAATACCAGTAACTCGCGGCGCTGTGGATATACCATGCGATATTTTTCTCAAGACATGATATTCAATACGGAAAACAATGAGAATAATCATAAGATATGGCATTGCCGTGGAAAAAATATCCACAACAACCCTGTAGAGAACTAATTCGGAACAGCTTCGTTGATTAACTAAACCGGATTAAGATTCGTCATCAAATCCCGCATCGAGCATACTTTTGATATCTTTATCTTCATGTGGTGGGATAAACAAACCCTGCCCTTGAGGTTTGGCATTGTCACCGCCGGGCCCAAAGCTCTGGGCCGTTGCAGCCAGTGCAGTCGGTTCATAACCTGGCTTTTCGGGTGTCGCTTTCTCAGGGAAACTTTCCATATGCAATGTTTGTGTTGGGAAAGCAAATTCGACATTTAGTTCTGCTGCTAAACGATACACCTCAAGGAAAATATTTTGTCGTTGCACAAGTTCGGTGCTCCAGTCTGGAACTTTCAAAAAGCAATAAAGCATGATCTCTAAGCAACTGTCCTGGTAGCTGTTGAAGACCACATGGAAATAATCTTTACGGGTATATTCATTTGCCTTCACGATATTTTTTATACCTTCCATAAATGCTTCGACCTTCTCAGGTGGAGTATCATAGGTCAATCCGAAATATGCTTTTATTCGGCGGTATTCGCGTTGGCCCATATTGTCGATATTGGCATTTGCCATTACAGCATTTGGCACTGAAATGACTGAGTTGTAAAAAGTACGAATACGGGTGGAACGAAAACCCACTTCCTCCACAGATCCATCCACATCTCCAACAATCACCCAGTCACCTACTTTGAACGGGCGGTCGGTAAGAATCATAATCGAGCCAAAGAGATTCGCACAGGCATCTTTTGCTGCCAGGGCAAATGCCAAACCACCAAGCCCAAGGCCGGCGAGAATACTCATCACATTGTAACCCAGATTTTGAAAGGTAATCAATAAACCAAAGACGACAACAAAAATACGCAGTGCACGCTTTAACATGGGTATAAGATGATCATCTAACTGATTGTCAGAATTGCTTGCCATCTGGCTAAGAAATTCCGTCAGAACATCTGTCAGTTTATAAAGCAGCCAAATGAGACCAATACTAAACAAAATTTGTACGACCACTGTCATAATTGCCAATGCTGCTTCAGGTAATTGCAATGCCTTAACACTCACATACCAGAACATACTGGCAACAATTAAACCCGCAGGCTTATGAGCCGCTTCAATAACTTTTTCATCCCAGTCGGTCTTGGATTTTTCCGTTAGCTTCATGATCATTCCCATGAAATGTTGCACGATTACTTTAATTAAAAGCCCGACAAGGATGGCAATAAAGATACCTATCCATTGCCAGTTGGGTAAATAAATGATTGTATTTTTAGACCAGGCAGGAACATTTTCCTCTGCCCAGGGTGTCTTGTAAAGTGCCCCTTGTTTATCTTCTGCTATAGACTTATGATACCCCTGGTCTTTCACTTGTTTGTAATAATACTCGGCATTATCCACACTTTCTTTGGTAATCAAATACATACCGGCATTTGGACCTTCTTTTACAAAATTGATTGCCAGATTGGTATCTTTCAGTTTCCAGGCAATTTTCACACCGTTGATTTCCTGTAATTGCTCAGGCACTCTGCGAAAATCCACATCGATAATACGATCAACAGTTTCTTTAAGAAAAATTGCTGCTTTTTGGCCCACATCAGATTTTATATTTTCAGGTACACTGTCCAGGTGCAGGCATCTCACTGCAGCGTCAATTCTGGCAGTTTTCTGTTTATCTTTTGCGGCGAGTCCCAGCCGGTAATCATTCATCGCTTCCATAAACGTTTTCAGTGTTGCCCGAGGCGTATCCGTACGATGCGGACTGATCAAACCATCCTGGCGTATTTTGGATACTTTTTTATAATCAATTAAGGCGCCATTTCCAGTACCCTCGATAAAAGGCTTGTCCATGATGCGCTGATAGATTGCCTGTGCCTGTACTACCGTACTTGCAGAAAAGAGATAATCTCCGGCACGTTCGCCTGACGTAATTTTTACAATACTAATAGAGGTATTAGCTAAACGATACCTGCCAACAGATGAATCATTTGGAATTTTCAAATCGTTTACATCGACCACACGATCGATAATTTCTTTGAGATATTTTGCGGAGATTCCACCATGGTGAAGTTTTTCTCCTTCTGCATAGGTGGATAGATCCAAACAAAATGAGGCGTCAGCTAAACGCTTTTTTAAATCGCTTTTATCTTTTTCAACGCCTTGTCGATAATCGTTCATGGCAGACATAAAACTGCTTATCGTTGCCGATGGATTCGATACATCGATGGAGGGCAACGGGCTTTGGCCATATATAGAAAAGGTCAATAAGCTAATAATAAAAACATATATTTTCATAAGTTCACAGGGGGTAGTTTTGTTTGCCTCATACACTATGTGGCAAATAGATATTATCAAGCTATTTTGAAATGACCAATAATTCGTTTATTTTGGAGGAAAGGTCGGTGATTTTATAGGGTTTCTGTAAGGTGCCGGTATTATTTTTTTGCAGAATATCGGCCAGTTCCTGGTCATCGTTATAACCGGAAGAGATCAGCACTTTAATCTCAGGGTTAATCCCCCGTAGTGTTTGAAATGTCTGCCTGCCATTCAATTTCGGCATCATCATATCGAGAATCACAAGATCAATTTTATCGCTGTAACTGCGATACTTTGTAATTGCATCTTCACCATCTTCAGCAGTGATGACTTCGTAGCCCAGCTCCTCAAGAATATCGCCACAGACACTGCGTATGACATCTTCGTCATCAACAAGTAATACACAACCGGAACCATTTACTATGCGGTCTTCAAGGGCAACCTCTATACCTAATTGCTTAGACAAAGGAAGGCTCATGACAAAGCAACTGCCTACACCCAGAGCACTTTTCACGCTCACTTCTCCATTGTGCGATTCCGCTGTACCGTATACAGCAGCCAAACCAAGCCCCGTACCCTGGCCAATTTCTTTATCGGTAAAGAAAGGCTCGAAAATGCGATCCAAATTTTCCGGGGGAATACCTTTGCCCGTATCAGTAACGAGAATCTTTATATACTCAATACTCTCACGCTCTTCGATTTCAGTTATAAATTTCAACATTCCGCCCTCAGGCATTGAATCCTTGGCATTGATTCCAAGATTGAGAATTGCACTTTGAATTTGTGAAGTATCACCACTTATGAGTGATTCGGGAGCCAGCAGCTCTGTCTCTATCTGAATACGCTTGTCAATCGTACGGGTAAGAATTGTCGCAACCTCATTAATCATCTCATGTATATCGATGGGCTCTTTATGCAAATTTTTCTTTCGTGAAAATGCCAATAGTTGCTTGGTTAGATCCGCAGCACGACTCGTCATTTTCAGAATTTCATCGGTATATTTAGTATGACTATTTGATTCACTCGATTTTAGTTTTATGAGATCTGCACACGATGTTATCCCTGCCAGAAGGTTATTGAAATCGTGGGCAATTCCACCAGCGAGGTTTCCAAGGGCTTCCATTTTATTGGACGTGCGAATTCTCTGTTCCATCTTTCTCGAATTGCTGATATCACGAATCGATCCAGCCATGCGTGTGGCTTTGCCATTGCGCTCCCATACAGCCTGCCCGCGAATCTGAAACCACAGATAATCATTTGTCTTGTGCTGCAAACGCAACTCTATGGAAAACGGTTCATGCTCATCTATATGATGATCCATCGCAGTCTGATAATTTTCCATATCTTCAGGATGTATCAGATTTTCTATTTCAAAATTATCATCTTCTTCAAAACCAAGAAGGTATTTCAGTCGGGGTGAATAATAGCGGGTATCATTTTGGAAGTCGATATCCCATATACCATCGTTAGCACCCAATACAGCAAGGTCAAAGCGCCCTTCACTATCCTTAAGCGCAGAGTTAGCTAATATGAGTTCTGTTACATCCTGAGCCGTACCAATCAGTTTATTCGGCTTGCCATCGCCATCAAAAATAATTTCTGCATTGGCATGGATAAACCGCAATTCTTCATTTTTTGTCTGCACCTTAAATTCGACTTCAAAGGGTTTACCCTTTTTAATGGCGAGTGAAATAAAGTTGGCAACCATTTCGCGATTATCCTCATGCACAGCATCGATCAATGCATCGGTGCTAGGAACAACTTCGTTTACTTTGTAGTCAAGAATATAAAATAATTCATCGCTCCAATGCACCTGACCATCTGCAAAGATGTGCTCCCAACTGCCCAGATGTGCGATGCGCTGGGCTTCTGCAAGACGGGCCTCGCTTTTCACAAGACGGTTCTCATATTTCTTATTTTCTGATATATCAGTAGCAAAAATTATCGCATAAAGAATAGTCCCAATTTCGTCATCGCTATCGTCATTCCCTTTTCGTATGGCAGCGATACGGATGGAATACCACACCAGTTCATCATCATTGCTGTATGCCAGGCAATCCAAGCTCTGTTGCTCACCTGTGTCGTATACTTTGGTAATTGCCTCTTTGATCGGCATCTTATGATCATCATGGATAATCTCATAAATACTGTGTGCGGTCACAAACTGAGAATCGCTGAGCTTGTGCTGGATATTGGTATAGCTTAAGATTCCATTTTGGTCCACTTCGGCGATAATGTCCGGTGCATTATCAAATATGGCTCGGATTTTTCTCTCACTTTTTTTGAGAAATTCCAGGGTTTCCTTATACTGTGTAATATCTTCCGAAACCAATAAGAAAAAATCCGCTTGGTTTTCGTCATCTTTTAATAGATTGATAGTCAGGTTCACCCAGACAATTGACCCATCTTTGTGAATATACCGCATCTCTGCATTGTATTTATCGCGCTTTTTAGCAAGGATTTCATTGATCGCTTCATTACTTTCATGGCGATCGTCAGGGTAGGTAATAATCTGGTAGGTTAATTGCAGCAGATCAAGCCGCTCATAACCAACAATTTCGCACATACGGTCATTCACAACCAACCAGTTACCTTTCAGGTCCAGCAATGCAACGCCCACTGCAGCCTGCTCAAATGTGGCCCGATACTGAGACTCACTGCTCGATATATCGGAAATTTGTGCAGTCATCTCTTCATAAACATTTTTGCACATTTCCTGAAGTTGCGAGAGATCTTTGTCTGCCACTGTTTCACTCGCTGGCAATTGTTCTCTTTTCAATAACGCCGACAAAAGTGCAGTGTCTTCATGCAGGGATTTGGTCACTGTCGACGTATAAAAATAGTAGACCAGGCAAAGGGAAAATGCGATAATTAAAATCGCTCCAGCAATAAGAAAGCGATTGTGTTTGGCGATCTTCTTACCAAGGGAATTCGCTTTTCGTATAACCAGATAATGATCCGGCGTATTTTTTGAGGTTTCATAGAGCGGGACTATAACAAACTGAAAATTGCTGTTTGTAGAGTCATTGACGATTTGCACACGGTCGGGACTTTGATTCAAAATAAGATTTACAGTCTCTGAAATTAAAGGGCTCGACTGGGTAGATTTGACGATTTTTTTGTTTCGTTTTACCTTATGCGCTTCGGTAACATGAAATTTTTTGTTAATCCTAGCATGTAAGTCCCTGTCAGTAAAATAGTTTTGCACGTTAACAAAGGACTCCGCTTCTGTTTTTTGGAGGAGAGGTACGACCCGGTAGTTATATACAAATAGAGCAAATGCTGCAATTACTATTTCGCAGATTGCCAATACTGCGCACAATTCAATGGGAAAATTTCTATATTGCTTTTTCATCAATTACTTACCTATCGACTCAATATCCATATATTTAGCTTCTGGCTCCCTGACAATGTAACAAATAGATACTGTTATTTCTTCTATTCAACATCATGTGCATCGATTCTCCCAAGGGAATTGTATATGTTGAATATACGCAAGCCCTTCATTACCCGTGTTTTAGTCCACAATTGAAAGATCCCAAACCATCTCCAGCTAGTATAGGAAATAAGATTCATTTTTGCAAATAAATTTATACTGCTATTTTCATTTAAAATAAGAGCAAAAGTCCTATAGTGTAGACAAAATAACCTGGATATGATATGAAGATATGTCATGTCATCACCCGAATGATTGTGGGTGGTGCTCAAGAGAATACCCTTTTTACAATAAAAGGGCATCTGGAAAATGGCCACGAGACTGTGCTTGTTACTGGACCTACAGAAGGGCCTGAAGGCCGGCTTCTACAACATCAGAAATTGCCAAATCTCAAAGTGGAAGTGCTTGAAAATCTTCAGCGCGAAATTCATTGGACCAGTGAGTTCTCAACCATAAAGGAACTGGAACGCATTTTTCGACGTGAATCCTTCGATGTTGTCCATACACACAGCTCAAAGGCTGGAATCCTCGGGCGGATCGCAGCAAAAAGATGCAATATTCCTGTCATTGTCCACACTGTCCATGGACAATCGTTTCACCAATATCAGTCAAATTTTAAAAATAGAATCTTCATCATGGCTGAGCGCTTTGCAGCCAAACGCTGCCATCGCATATTTGCTGTTGCAGATGCGATGATCGATCAATGTGTCGAAGCAGGCATCGCTCCACGGACTAAATACCAGACCGTTTACAGTGGCATGGACCTAGAACCCTACCTCAATAGCCCGCGCGATGAGGAACTGGCCAAAGAGCTCAATATATCAGACGATACCTTTGTAGTGGGAAAAATTGCCCGCTTGTTTGAACTCAAAGGACATAAATATCTTATAAAAGCCGCCGCCGCAGTCATAGAGGAAATCCCCAATATTAAATTTTTACTCATTGGCGATGGTATTCTACGCCAGGAATTATCAGACCAAATCGAAGCGGCTGGGCTAAAAGATTATTTCATATTCACCGGTTTAGTTGATCCGTCAGAAATACCGCGTTATGTCGGTCTCATGGATGTATTGGTTCATTTAT
The DNA here is from genome assembly GCA_013215875.1 of Lentisphaeria bacterium. Classification (GTDB taxonomy): domain Bacteria; phylum Verrucomicrobiota; class Lentisphaeria; order JABSQK01; family JABSQK01; genus JABSQK01. The sequence continues at coordinate 13,881 of JABSQK010000017.1, read as the reverse complement.
CTCTCAGAGAAGGCCTGGCCCGTACCCTTGTACAGGCAATGGCCGCCAAAGTTCCCGTCGTTTCCTACAAAATAGATGGCGCCCCGGAAGTTGTAATCGATGGAGAAACAGGCTACCTCTGCGCACCGGAAAGTGACCTGGCAGTCTCGGCCGCTCTGGTAAAGCTCTATAAAGACCCTGAAACACGTAAAGAAATGGGCATCATTGGCCAGGATTTTGTGCGGATTAAGTGGGATTGGCATACCATGGTTACCCAACTCGAAGCAGCCTACGAAGAATTACTTGAAAATTCTCAACGCCAGAATTGACGGATGCGCCCAGCAAGATCGCTCAATTCACCAGCGCTATTTGATTCGCGGGTAATTTTCGGGGCAAATACCACCGATCCTTTATATTTCTTACTCACCAAATAGGACGCCCAGCTAGTATGAAATGCATCGTCAGGAATCACTCCGAGCTCAGGCTCATAAAAAATTCGAATTACCGATGTTTTGGATAGATAATCATCGAGCTGCTCGGGTGCATCATCCTTTAACTCATCATAATACACATTCAACATCAATGAGGTTTTCTTCGCTTTCAACGATTTCAAAAATTTGAGCATAAAGTCGCCCGCATGCCGTGCCACACGTGGCATAGGTATGCGCAAAGGAATTGCCAATGAGACAGATTGCTCGCGAATGGTTGTCAAAAAGGTTTTAATTAAACGCCGACGCGAAAGGGTGTTTTTTTCCACATTCATCTCCTCCATACCCGGCCACAAAAGAAACTCCAAACCAGGATCAAACGATATGGTTTTAACATCGAGAGACGTACTGCGCTTCAAGATACTCAAGGCATGATCAAAAAATTGCAGCTGTTGTGCCTCATTTAAATCGACCAATTTAGACGCGATATCTGGCGGCAATATATTCGGAATAAAGTGCAAGGGCAGATTCATACTGTCCACAGCATCTTCCCAATTCTGACTGTTATTTAATATTTCACCTGAAAAAGCAATGCCATCCAGCAACGCTACAAATTCATGGAAAGCAGGAAATTTAAGATGGGATAGTTCGAGGATTAATTTCATTTTTTTAAGCGAGTCCTCAAATGGCCCAATCCTGCCACAACGGCCGTTTCCACACGCAAAATCCACGGGCCAAACGAAACCCCTTCAATGCCATGGGTAGATAATTCGGACAACTCATCCTCGCTAAAACCACCCTCAGGGCCAATCCATAAGGAGATCTCTTCAGCAGTATTACGCGTTGCTGTATCACTTAATTCGACAGATCCATAAATTCCCGCAATGCTCGATTTTACTGCTTCAGAAAATGCTTGGGGTGCGAGAAGTTTCGGCGGGTGGCAGTTGCCGGATTGTTTCGCTGCTTCGATAATAGTTTGTTCGCATTGTGACGGTATTTCTGTACTGCGGTTTTCGCTGTATTCACAAATCACCGGAATGATATGACGAACACCCATCTCCACGGATTGCTTTATGAGCTGGTTAAACAATTTGCCTTTGGGTGGAGCAACGTACAAATCGATAGCTGGGGAAACAGCCGCCTGTGTTTCTACAGATTCAATTTTTACCAGCGCAGCCTTGCGATTCACATCCACGCATTCCGCTACAGCACTTTGTCCAAGGGCATTAATTAAACAAATCTTTAAGCCGGGCTTTGCCCGCAGCACAGTGGCCAAGTGGTATGATTCATCAGCACTAAGGCGAATGGTCTCATCAAAAATAAGGTCTTCATCGTAAAAAAAACGGCGCATAGGTTTAGTCAATCTGTATCAGGTATTTTGTCTCTTTACTCGGGTCCAGCAAACGCAATTCCCAACCCGAATTTTGCGGCTTAAAATCAATAATGTAGCTCGCATCTTTTATGTCCTGGGCCAGGCGAATATGAGCTACACGAGACAACTTCTTAAAAAGAATCGGCAGAACTATGTTATCTAGATCATCTGAATAAATCAAGATCACACTGCCTTCGATAGACAAGGGGCTCTTTGTCAACAGTTCCAACTTTAAGAGATTGGCAATCGCAAGGGGTGTTCCGGATGATTTAAGTACCGAGATTGGTCCTGTATACACATTCTTGCCATAATTCTTAAATAAGCAACAACCGCAAAGACTTATCGCCAGCAGACTATAAATTACCATTCGTCGAATCATCGCCATTGAATAAATACATCCTGTTTCTCATTAAAATTTGCTTCATTCACAATCCAGCTCGCTTCTTTCTTACCTTGTTTCTCAGCATTGCACTTCGTGATTTTACCATTTACTTTTATTTTCATCTCAAGCTTTAATCCTTTCAAATCTACTTTGCTGGCTTTTGACTTAGGAAATACAAGACGCACAGTTTTTTGACCCGACTCAAACTTATACAGAAACTCACCAAGAATTTTTGATTCCATCGCTTTTTTCATATCGCTGATTTCACCTTCTATCTGCAAATGCTTCTTATTCTCATGGTTAAATACAGTATATTTATTAAATATGAATACCCCCGATTTCTTAAACAGGGCCTCACCCTTCTTCCGGTCAAAATAATGGTCCAACTTGCTACCAAGCACAAAATTACTGTAAATAACATCTGAAACCGAAAGCTTCAGCTTAAACTTTCCAGCATTATCCTTGGTAAATTCCAGCTCCTGATAGAGCTCGATACACGAGCAACTTAGCAGGACAAGAACAAGTGAAAAAAATTGGCATAGCTTTAGTCGCATACTATCTTTAATAACCTTAAATTCTTTTTTCGCAATCTGAAACTGAGAATCACTTCACATAATTCAAATTTGATTTACAGTACCATGATAGTATTAGGTGTTTTGTGAATAAAATAAATAGATATCTTACAATAAATCTGCTTTTAACATTCAGTATCACTGTGGCAGTCTCGACCTTTATGGTCGTTTTGGTCGTGATGGTGAAGGGAATTGCCAAGCTCATGGGCAAAGGATTTGACCTGAGTAATTTACTCACATTCATTTTCTACTCCATGCCCCAGCTCCTTTGTTTCAGTTTACCCATCAGTATTCTCATATCAACAATTCTGGTGTTTAACCGCATGTCGGCAGACTGTGAGATTACCGCCATGAAAGCCAATGGCATCAGTCTTCTGCAAATTATCACCCCTGCTCTCTTGCTGGCTATCGTCGTATCTGCAGTCTGTTGGTATCTGCAAATGTATCTCGGCCCCATCTACAAATACAAGAGTCAGTGGCTGCTCAGAAATCAGGCGATGCAAAACCCGCTCTCTATGCTCGAAGCAGATGAAGATATGGAGCTCGCAGAGAACTTTCATATGCTCGTTGGTTCAAAAGAAGGAAATATTATCAAGGATGTACATATCTACATTCTCGAAGAATCGACCACCAGCGTCCAGCAAAAACATAAAAACCAAAAAGACAAAGATGATAATACTCAAATAAAATCTTATAAGCTGGCTCAGAATATTACTGCCCGGGAGGGAAAAATCAGTCTCGATGCCAGCAAACAGACAATGAACATCACTCTATACGATGCAATCATTATTTCACGGGATCCAAAAGCAGACCTCAGCGACCTCACTCACATCAAACGGATGACCACCGAAGAATCCGAATTTATCATTCCATTTAGTGACCATGCCAATGCCAGACGACTCGGCAAACGACCCAAAGAAATGACCATGGATCAAATATTTGCCAGTATTCAGGTGCGCAAAAGCATGAATCAAAAAAGCCCGGATCATTATCTGCAGTTACACAAACGAGCCGCATGGGCACTTGCACCGCTCTCTTTCCTGCTTTTTGCCATGCCATTGGGACTACAAATGTCTCGCCGTGAAACATCCGCTGGCCTCATCGTCAGCATCTTTGTCGCCGGTGGCTATTTTATACTTATGGCAGTATTGGGCGAAGCCCTCGGGTCCAAAATTAACCCTAGCATCGGCATGTGGATTCCCGATATCATCCTCCAGACAATCGGAATCTACCTCATCTGGAAACGACGATAATTTCCCGGAATTTTCGACCCCTAAATTTTGTCCTGTTTATGTCATAAATGTTCCCCTACTGCTATTGACAGTCCCTAAGGCATCACTAAGTTACACCTTTTGATAAGAACTGGTGTTTTTATTGTGTCTGAAGACAAAAAACCAGAGGACAATTCGTCCCGTCGAAGCGTGAATGATGCCATGACATTGGGCATCAGTTTTGCCGTGGCATTTATCGGATTTACCTTTTTAGGTGTCTGGCTGGATGAAAAATTTCAGACCAACTTTTTGTTTACCTTAGCAGGTGTTTGTCTAGCATTTGTTTTTGTAATTTACGAAATTTGGAAAATTTGCCAGAAAACACTGGAAGACGAGAAGAAAGAAAACGACAATGATAAAACCGATTGAATATGTAACAGTCACTTTTGCCGCACTCACTGCACTGGCAGTTAACGGCGCCCTTGGCTCCACACCCAATTTCCAAATTTCTGCGACAATCGCCGCATCCATCATCTCATCATTATGTGCAGTCGTTATGTTACTCTTCACCCGTAAAGCCATTGGCAGTGCCCCAGATGTATTCATGAAAAGTATGTTAATTGCCAATATGGTCCGCGGTGCGATTTTGCTAATGGCAATCGGTATTATTATCATCGGATTTCAATCACTTAATCTTAAATCACTATTGATTGGCGGACTGATTAGTTACATGATTCACATGTTTACTGAAGTCGGCAATTTATATTATCGTTCTCAAAGGAGTTTTTAATGAGCGCAGATAAAGCGGCAGGCGGTACCGATAAAATGGCTCTGGTAAGAGACTGGGTTACCCACCATGTACAAGATTCAAACGAATGGCACCCACTGCCAGGAGTCGCAATACATTTACCAGATTGGCTCACATTACATGGCCTTATGTTTATCATTGCATCAGCAATTGTTATCCTGCTTTTTTGTGTGATATCAAAGAAAAATTCGCGTGTTCCCACAGGTCTTACGAATATGCTGGAAGCAATGGTCGTCTTTGTTCGCGATGACATCGCCATTCCAAACATTGGTGAAAAGGACGGCATGCGTCTCACCCCACTACTCTGTACATTCTTCTTTTTAATCCTCACTATGAATCTCATGGGACTGGTTCCAATATTTGCCACAGCTACAAGCAACATTGGCATTACTTTGGGGCTGGCCACCATCACCCTGGCAGTCATGAGCATTGGTGCAATTGTCGTAAATGGACCCATTGGATTCTTTAAGGCATTTATCCCCCATGGATTGCCTATAGCCATTGTTCCCTTTATATTTTTCATCGAGTTCCTGGGCATGTTCATCAAGGCATTCGCCCTGACAATACGACTTTTTGCCAATATGTTCGCTGGTCATATCATCATTTTTGCATTCCTTGGCATGTTCGTTGTATTCGGCGTTGTTGGGGCACCCGCTATTGCTTTAGCAGTTGGAATTTATTTACTCGAAATCCTCGTGGCATTTTTACAGGCCTACATATTTACATTGCTTACGGCAATGTTTATTGGTCAAGTCTGGCATCCTGCACATTAGGACAATGGAGAATTTTTATGTTTGGAACTTGTCATTAAAAGATCCGAACATATAAGTATCGGTTTTTGGCTTTGCCAAAATTTAACATTTAACAGACTGTTTCTGTTAAAAAAATAAAAAGTAAAATAAGGAAAAGAACTATGTTAGGTCTTTTTGGTATTGGAGCAGGACTCGTCGCAATAGGCGCTGGTCTTGGAATCGGCATCTTGGCACATGGTGCTATGGGTGGAATGGCTCGTCAACCTGAAATGCACGGAAAAATTCAAACCAGTATGTTAATCGCTGCTGCTTTGATTGAGGGTGTTGCTCTCTTTGGTGCTGTTATTTGTCTTATGGGTATCAACCCTTAATTCATCCAGGATACGAGTACACAATTTAATGAACTTAACTAACCATCAAGGTAAGTATGAGTAAAGAAAGCAGCCCGGCCTACACTAAGGCAGTCCAGTATGTACAAGCAGAACATGAGAGTGAACTGCATGACGCATCTGCAACTGTTGAAAAAGGCCATAGTAAAAGTGAAGGCAGTTCGATGGCAGACAGTGTTAATACAAATTTAACTGTTCTGGTCTGGATCACATTCTTCATTACTCTTGCAATCGTAACTAAATTTGGTTTAAAGCCTATCCTTGCAGGCCTGAAAGCTCGCGAAGATAGAATTCGTGAGTCCATGGACGAAGCGGATAAGGCCCGTGAGCAACTCGAAGAAATCGAGACCACACGGGGTGCGACAATTGCTGCAGCCAATGACGAAGCAAAAGAAATAATTGAAAAAGCAAAAGTTGCTGCTGATGAAGCGGCGCTGACAATTCGCAACAAAGCGAATGAAGATGCTAAAATTATGATCGAAAATTCCCAGCGGGATATTGGCGAAGCGCAAAATGTGGCACGGGCCACACTGCGTAAAGAAAGCGCTGATATCGCGGTACAGATCGCCAGCAAAATTGTTGGTGAAAATCTGGACAACGAAAAAAGCCGGGCATTAACAGATCGCTTAATAAACGAGATTTAGAAAAAATGATGTCTGACGCAAAAATCGCAAAGCCATATGCAAAATCGCTCTTCGAGCTGGCCCAGGAAACAAGCCAGTTAGATGCCGTGTATCAAGATACTGTGGCTTTTGCTGCTGTCTGTGAAAACGACGATTTTGCTGCATTTCTAAAAAATCCGGTTTTGAGCGTCGATCAGAAAGATATAATCCTCGATGATATATTCAAAGGCGAAGCAACTGACTTAAGTGTGCGTTTTCTCCGCTTTATAAATTCCAAAAATCGTTTAATCATACTTGCTGACATTGTCGCCGAGTTTGACGCTTTATATTTGGATCATTCAGGAATTATAAATATTGAGATTACCAGTGCTTCGGAAATTACTGATGCACAAATTGACTCAATTAAAGCAAAACTTAAAGACCGCTATAAAAAAGAGATCCGTGCAGTTGTAACAATTGACGACTCTTTGATTGGTGGATTTACCATAAAGATAGGCGACACTGTTATCGATAATAGTGTCAGTCATTTGTTAAAGAAATTAGGAAAAAGCATTTTAGCTGGTTAACAACAAAAGGAATAAGCCATGGCAATCGACTTGAAGCCGGAAGAGGTTTCCGCCATACTGAAGAAGCAGTTAGCTGATTTTGATACAAAATCAGAAACATACGAAACCGGTACTGTACTAAGTGTCGGTGACGGAATTGCACGCATACACGGCCTGGCAAATGTCATGGCTGGTGAGCTTGTAGAGTTCCCTAACGGCCTTCGTGGTATGGCTCTGAATCTTGAAACAGACAACGTCGGTGTCGCGATCTTCGGTGAAGATACAGACATCAAAGAAGGCGATGCAGTAAAACGTACAAACTCCATCGCATCCGTACCCATTGGTGAAGCACTACTCGGTCGCATTGTCGACGCATTGGGCGCACCCATCGATGGAAAAGGCCCGATCGACACTGAAACAAGTGGACAGATTGAGGTGAAAGCGCCAGGTATCATGCAGCGTAAAGACGTGCACGAGCCCTTGCAGACTGGTATAAAAGTTGTGGATGCACTCACACCTGTTGGCCGTGGCCAGCGTGAGTTGATCATCGGTGACCGCAAAACCGGCAAGACAACTGTGGCAATAGATACGATCATCAATCAACGCAATACGGATGTATTCTGTTTTTATGTTGCGATTGGTCAGAAACGTTCAACTGTTGTAGAAATTTATGAAACCCTGAAAAAGCATGGTGCAATGGAGTATACCACAATCATTGCAGCGACTGCTTCAGACCCTGCACCTATGCAGTTTCTGGCGCCATACTCTGGTACCGCAATGGCTGAATTCTTCCGCGACTCCGGACGCCACGCACTCATTGTATTTGATGATTTAACCAAACAGTCACAGGCTTACCGCCAGCTGTCATTACTACTGCGCCGCCCACCCGGCCGTGAAGCATTCCCTGGAGATGTATTCTATCTTCATAGTCGTTTGCTTGAACGTTCAGCAAAACTGAGTGATGAACTTGGTGGAGGTTCGTTAACTGCATTGCCGATTATCGAAACACAGGCTGGTGATGTCTCTGCATATATCCCAACCAACGTGATCTCCATTACTGATGGACAGATCTTCCTGGAAGGTGACTTATTTAATGCCGGCCAGCGACCTGCGATCAACCCGGGTATTTCCGTATCCCGAGTCGGTGGCGATGCCCAGCTTAAAGGTATGAAACAGACCGCCGGTTCACTGCGTTTAACATTGGCACAGTACCGCGAACTTGCAGCATTTTCACAGTTTGCATCCGACCTCGACGAAGCGACTCGTAAACAGCTCGAGCGCGGACAACGCCTCATGGAAGTAATCAAACAAGGATTAAATGAACCACTGTCTGTTGCAAAACAGGTGGCGATTATTTATGCAGGTACCAATGGATTCCTCGATGACATTGATGTCGACCAGGTTCGTCCGTTTGAATTAGCGCTTGATGATGCGATGGATTCAAGCTATGCAGAATGGGTTCGCCTTTTCGACAAAGAACAGGCCATGACCGATGAAGTGAAAGAAGGTCTTGAAACACTCTTAAATAATTTCAAATCGAAGTTTAAAAGCTAATGCCCAGTCTCCAGGATTATACTAAAAAGCTAAAGAGCCTTAAGAATACGCTTAAGATTACCAAGACCATGAAAATGGTCTCGGCAAGCAAGCTGCGTAAGGCTCAACAGGCACAATCAGCAGCCAAGGATTATGCAAATCATATCAATGGCCTGATCATTCGTCTCGCTGGTGCTCTTGGAAAAAGTGCGCATCCTCTTTTTGAGGTGCGTGAAAAGAAAAAGACTGTCCTTATCCTGGTATTTACCTCCGACAAGGGGCTTTGCGGTGGCTTTAACAATAACTTAATCAAGTACGCCGAGGCCTGGCTTAAGGCCGACGGCGCTGCATTTGACAATGTCGTATTCAGCTTCTGTGGTAAACGCGGATTTCGGCATTTCAGTGGTAAAAGCACCATCGATAAACATTACGAAGAGACCACAGGAAAGCCCAATTTTTCCGATGCCAGTCGCATTGGCAAAGAAATTTGTGATGAATTCATCGATGGAATATACGATGAAGTCCACCTCGCTCACAACATCTTTCACAATCCTCTGAGCCAGGAACCAACAATGGAAAAACTGCTTCCTGTGGAACCAAAAGATATCGAAGAAGGCAACGACGAACTCGAAGGCTTTTCCCGCGATTATATATTTGAGCCCTCCAAAGATGAGTTGGTTATGGAACTCGTTCCGCGGACAGTGAATTTCAAAATATTTTATACCCTGCTGGAAAATTCAGCAGGTGAACATGGTGCCCGCATGGCTGCAATGGACAATGCAACAAACAATGCAGAAGACATGATCGAATCAAATACACTGCTGCGTAACCGGGCAAGGCAGTCAGCAATTACAACAGAACTAATTGAAATTATTTCCGGCGCCGAAGCGCTTAAATAAGTAAGGAGAATATAATGGCAGAACAAGCTACTGGTCGTGTCACCCAGGTAATGGGCGCGGTAATCGACGTCGAGTTTGAAGGTGAGCTTCCAACAATATATACTGCATTGAAATTGACCAATCCGTCAATTGATGATAATAAAGAAAATTTGACTCTTGAAGTGGCTCAGCATCTTGGCGAAAAAGTTGTTCGCACAATTGCCATGGATACCTCCGATGGTCTTGTTCGTGGTACCCCTGTTCGTGATACAGGCGATGTAATCCAAATGCCCGTTGGTCCGAATACTCTCGGTCGTGTTATGAACTTGCTTGGTGAACCAATTGATGATGCAGGACCTATCACTACGACTCAAACATCACCGATTCATCGCCTCGCTCCAACATTTGACCAACAAGATACCAATACTGAAATACTGGTTACAGGTATCAAAGTTGTTGACCTTCTTGCCCCCTATCGTAAGGGTGGAAAAATTGGTCTATTTGGTGGTGCTGGTGTAGGTAAAACAGTTTTGATTCAGGAACTGATTAATAATATCGCCAAAGTACATAGCGGTTATTCAGTGTTTGCCGGTGTTGGTGAACGTACACGTGAAGGTACTGCACTGTTTGGTGAAATGAAAAGTGCCGGTGTTATGGACAAAACCTCCATGGTATACGGCCAGATGAACGAGCCGCCAGGAGCACGTCTACGTGTTGCTCTTTCCGCACTAACCATTGCCGAACATTTCCGCGATGAAATGAACCAGGACGTTCTATTATTTGTTGACAATATTTTCCGTTTCACACAAGCTGGTGCTGAAGTATCTGCACTGCTTGGTCGTATACCATCTGCCGTGGGTTACCAGCCAACATTGGGTACCGACATGGGTGCACTACAGGAACGTATCACATCCACCAAGACAGGTTCTATTACATCCATCCAGGCAGTATATGTACCTGCAGATGACTATACAGACCCTGCGCCTGCAACGACATTTGCCCATCTTGATGCGACTACTGAGTTATCACGTCCGATCTCGGAATTGGGTATTTACCCTGCCGTGGATCCACTCACGTCCACATCAACAATTCTTACACCTGAAGTTGTTGGACAGGAACATTACGATACTGCCCGTAAAGTTCAGGAAATTCTCCAGAAGTACAAAGAGTTGCTCGATATTATCGCCATTCTCGGTATGGATGAACTCTCAGAAGAAGATAGACAGACTGTTAACCGCGCCCGCAAAATTCAGAAATTCCTCTCACAACCTTTTGATGTAGCTACGACCTTTACCGGTATGGAAGGTAAACAGGTTCCGCTAGTCGATACTGTTCGCTCATTCAAAGAAATCCTTGAAGGTAAGCATGATGATTTACCGGAAGATGCCTTTTATATGGTGGGTGCAATTGAGGAAGCGATAGAGAAAGCAAAAGGCATGTAATGGCAGCATTCCAATTCACAATCTTAACTGCTGAAGGCAAAGCCTTCGATGCTGAAGTAGATGCAGTCGTTGCCAATGGCATCGACGGTTCTTTCGGTATTTGGGCCAATCATGCTCCTATGGTTAGCTCGCTTGAACATGGTCCAGTAAAAATTGACATTGGCAATGAAACCACATTTTATGCCATTGGCGATGGACTGCTTGAGATTGATGGGCGGAATACAGTCACCATTCTGGCAGACAACTATCAAGAAGCGGATAGCCTCTCTGATGCAAAAGAAAAAGCACAAGCGCTATTCGAAAGACTCCAGGCCGACGAAGACTAAAGGCACTGGGCATCACCCATATACTCTGTGAACCCCAAGTGCTTGGTTATTTTTTACCTTCTTAGTAGACCAGAACACTGTACGAATAAACCAATTCTTTCTCTTCACCCGCTTTTAAGTCCAGCTCCCAACTGAGTTTACGACGTTCGTTTATCGAGTATACTCCCGCCTCCAGTAATTCGGAATCTGCTTTGTGCGAGACCTTAATCAACTGTCCGGAAAATGCCCGATCAATACATAGCTTGATTGGGCTGTTGCAGGTATTCTTTACAAAGATGCGTCCCTCGACTTTCACTTTAGAATAACTGTGGCCGTGCAAGCGAACAGATTCACGTTTATGTTCAATTTCTTTCTCTGAATGTATTTTGGCAATGCTCAAGGCTTTGGTTATGTGAAGCAGATTCTTTCCGCCTGGGTTTACCCAATAACTGATATTCTGCCCGAGAAAACGTTTATTTTCATAGATCGATGCCACCCCGGTGGTCATTGGAAATTTCAAAGGATTCTTAAAACGAATCGAATCCCACATACTATTACCATATTTTTCTGGATTCTGCCTACGTTCATAATCCGCTATATAACGACCATTTGCAGTCCGGTTATCCGCAATAGACCAGTGTATCAAGCGCTCATACTTTGTCTCTGCTTTTGCCACTGACAAACTTAAGGCATCTCCCTTATCTAAAGCATGCTGTCCGATCGATTGATAATGAATGTCCACGCCATTTTTTGATTCCCCTGAAAAATCACGTATTGATCGACTGGCTGCTCTGTTATTTCCTACATTATTCATCATCGCCTGTTGTGTGACCATTTGTCGGCCATTCCTGCTGGTATTTCTTTGGCCCAATTGCTGAAAAAATGAACTGAGTGTATTTAGCGATACGAGCGAATCGACATGCGAAAATTGTATATGTGGATAACCGGAAATCAACTTTAATTCAGCCTTTGGGAAATTAGTCAACTCATTTTTAATCACCGCCTTTTGCACAATGCTTAATTTATCATTCTTCAGCAAATCAATTTTATAACTGGGGGCCCATGAAACCCCGGTGCTTAAATAGCTTAAGGTGATAATTGCACCATTTTGAGGAACATTACTGACAGTAAAAAGCATCACAGGCTGCATTTTCTTTTCACTTGTATTGATCGAGACAGAGGAAATCGTCGCAATCAATGAAGTCTTAAGTGTCAGTACGCCTGTTTGAGTTTTAATAGTTATAAAATTATCTTTCAACGGTCCGGTATTTGCCCGGTTGTAATAGTAATTGGGTTGTTGGTAACGCCTGCTCCATTGTTCATCTTCTTTTAATTTATCTGGAATAACCAACCCTTTTAATGTTCTGCTATTTTCACCCATAGTTTGGATGATCACCTTTTTGCCTGCATAACGCGAAATGAGACCGCGTTTAGATAAAGGCGTTGGCACATCAAATTCACGTTTGGTCGAACGTGTTACGACACGGGCATCACTCTCAAGCCAAAATGTTCCATGTACAGGACGCGGCAAATCCTTTAACAGGTAAATACCATTTTTTGGAATCTTGATTACCCGAGACACCACGCCAAGACCATTCTTAAACATGCTTACGGATTCGATTTTACTTTGAACTTCAATTTCTTTTGCAGTCATGCTGAAAGCGACCAGCATAGCAATAACTTGTAATTTTTTCATTCCATTTTCTCCATTTTTTTTCTACCTTAAATCTATAATGATGACCCAAGGACGTGTAATATATATGTAAATAAAAAGTAAAATAATTGTAAATTGTAGTTAGTCTTTGTGCTACTTAAAAATAGTTTGGCAACGCATGAATTGGCTTTATTTTTTATTCGGTAGGCACTCAATCCCTGTGCCGTGCCACACCTCAGCAACTGTTTTGGCACTCCAAACTTCCAGCCCGCTTAATGGATCCCATATTTCATAGCTTCCTTCCCGCAGCATTTTCATATAGGCGACGGCATGACTTTCCTTGCCTACAACCGGGTGATCCACATTCAGTATTGCCGGACACTGAATATCCGCTAAAGATAAACTGCGTTTATTAATATCGCGCCAGCGAATATTATAACGGCTTAAGAGATAACGCATCTGCCCGTTTGTTGTGCCAATAATTTTGGTGTGCAGTTCAAGAGCCATTTCTCTTTCTCTTTTATCATGACCATAGAGCGATAAAATATTTGCCAATGTAGCTGCTGCACATGTAGAACCCGTTGTTTGCAAAACAACTCCCTCAATCTTTTTATTTTCGATACCACCGAGAGGGGCATCCAGTTGATAATAGATTACGAAAAAAATGATCAATGCAATGGGATATGTAATATGGCGCTTTTTTAATGATTTTTTTATGAAGCCATATGAGAGAAGCAGGATCATAAAAAAAGTGAAAATATTCATAATCACATTTATCACAATACTGTATAAATATCCTTGAATAAGAATCGGATACTTTTGGCAAACTTCATCACTAAGATTTGCCGGAAGCAAAAGAAAGAGTATCAACATGACTGCAACACTCACAGCACCAATCCATTTCTCTTTCAATAAATCATCAAAAGCCAATTCGGGTTTCTTTTTACGAATAAGCCGGGCAGCGAGGATACCCAAGAACATGGAAAAAAATATTAAAAAAAACTTTAT
>JABSQK010000169.1 GCA_013215875.1 Lentisphaeria bacterium | reverse complement strand
TGTTTTTTCCATTGCATTCTCCTTTTTTTGAGCAATAGAAAGGAGGTCGCATAAATCACGCAAGACTGTAAAAGATCTATTCCAAGGGGGCTTAGGGAAGTACCGGAAGGTAGTTTGCGCTGTAAGCGCATTTGTTCAACTAATTAATTATGCGCCATGACGTAAAACGGGGAATTTCTACCCTGTTATGCGTCAATTGCGACTTTTTAATACATTTTTGTATCATGTGTTTTTCCCCTTTAGGCTCAAACGTGTGACGCATAAGTCCGAATTTTGGAGATCTGCGTCATGACGTAGATCTCCAAAAGTATAGATGATGTTTATGTATAATGCAATATAAGTTTACGTTTTCAGGAAAATAACATAATAGATGCCTGTATTTTTAAATAGTAATTATTACGAAAAATAAGCATACGGATTACAAACTATTCAAAAAAATCTTAATCTTTCGCATGGCCTCTTCGATTGTTTCAATCGATGTTGCATAGGCACAGCGGATATAATTTTCGCCGCCTTCAGATGTAAATGCGGTGCCTGGCACCACAGCCACTTTCTGGGATTCGAGAAGCTGTCTGGCGAAATCTTCAGAATTGAGTCCCGTCGATGAAATGTTTACATAGGCATAAAATGCCCCTTCAGGCATCACACAAGTCAGGCCCATATCGTTGAAACGTTTGACGATGACATTGCGACGCTGATGATAATGCTCTTTCATATTGAGCATATCGCTCTTGCCATTTTTTAATGCTTCGATGGCCGCTTCCTGGGCATTGATCGGTGCACAAAGCATAGTGTATTGATGAATCTTCATCATGGCATCGATTAAGTCATGTGGCCCACAGGCAAACCCTAAACGAAAGCCTGTCATGGCATATGCCTTACTAAAACCATGCAGAAAAATTGTGCGTTCCAACATGCCCGGCAAGGCGGCGATGGTTTGGCTGCGTTCGCCATAAGTTAATTCTGCATAAATTTCATCGGTAATCAATATCAGGTCTTTTTCGACAACGATTTCTGCAATGTGCTTTTTTTGCTCGAGCGTTATATTTGCCCCTGTTGGATTGCAGGGAAAATTGAGGATGATCGCTTTTGTCTTTGGGGTAATTGCTTTCACTAAATCATCCGGGTCCAAAGCAAAATTATTTTTTTCGAGAGTCTGTATGGGAACGGGTTTGCCCAAGGCCATACGAATGATTGGATTGTAGGAGACATAACAGGGCTCATGAAAAATGATTTCATCACCCGGCTCGGTAATTGCCCGGATGGCAAGGTCGAATGCTTCACTGACACCCACTGTAATAATAGTCTCATCGACGGGATCGTAGTCTGCAGAAAATTCTTCAGCAACATAGGTGCATATTTCTTGGCGCAGACTCAGCAAGCCAAGGTTTGATGTATAACTTGTGTGTCCTCTTTCAAGGGCATGGATGGCCGCTTCACGAATACTCCACGGAGTGGCAAAATCGGGCTCGCCGACGCCAAGGGAGATAACATCGTCCATGGAATTTACCAGTTCGAAAAAGTCGCGTATACCGCTCTTTGGCAAATTTTGTATGTGCGATGCTATGCGACTAGAGCGTGACATTGAGTCGTTCATATTCCTCATCATCGTCCAGCTGGAATCCAGCTTCTTTATATTTTTTCAGTATGAAATGGGTGGAATGTCCTTTTATACCATCCATAGGCGCCAGTTTTGTGGCGACAAAATCTGCCACGTCATGCAGCGATTCACCCTTTACAGTCAAGATCAAATCATAGGTACCTGAGACCAACATTAAATCCGTAACTTGGGGAAATTTGGAAATTTTCCGGGCGATATGGTCGAAGCCATGCTCCCGCTCGGGAGAAACATTTACTTCGATGAGTGCATTGACCTGTTTGTCATCAAGCGCATCTGGAGAGATTAGGGTATAATATCCGTGTATTTCTTTTTTTGTTTCACTATCCTTAATGATCGCTTCCACGTCTTCACGTTCGAGCATCAAACGCTCAGCAATTTCCACAGCAGTAATGCGAGCATTTGTTTGTAAAATTCCAAGGACTTTTTGCTTTTTCTCTTTCTTATTCATCTGCGGGTACTTTCAGTTTCTGCCCGGCAAATATTTTGTCGTTTTTTAGATCATTTAGATCTTTTAAGTATTTAAGCGGTATTTCATTCGTGCGGGCAATTTGGCTCAGAGTATCGCCAGATTTCACCACATAGATAGCACTTTTTGCCTCTTTAGTCTGTTCCGCTTTGCTTTCAGCATGTGTTTCATTTTCCGGCTTTGCTGCCTCATTCGAGACTTTCCCTTTTATGAAATCGATTATTTTCTTATCATTGGCAATTCGAGCCTTGCGCTCAGTGGCCAATTCTTTCAGCACTTTATTAAGCTTTTCGTAAAGAACCTTGTTATTTTCATCAAGGATAATAATTGCCTTCTTTATGTCATCTATCTCATTTTTCTGGGCGTCTTGAGAAATCGCTTGAGTTTCGAGCCCTTTTTCCAGTTTTTCAGCCCATTCGCCAAGGGCCTTTAATTTTACTGAATGCCCCGCCAGTTTTGTTGTAAGTTCTGCTTCATTCGCAAAAGTGAGCTGAATGAGCAGGGTGAGTCCTATGAAGTATTTCATGTTTCGCCTCCTGAATATTTTATTCCTATACATATAACCGCTAAAACTATACAATAGTATCCAAACCACGAAAATTTTCCCTTTTTTAGTGTTTTAATCAGGATTGATAAGGAAAAATAGCCGACAATCAACGATATAATGAATCCCAGGCCCAGGTGCAAAGCGGATATTGATTCTGTTTGCATGGTATCTGCCTGAATTTTCTCAGCCAGATCTTTTATGTGGAGGATTATTGCCCCGCCAATTGCCGGTATGCCCATTAGAAATGAAAACCTGGCGGCATCATTACCTTTATAATCGAGCCTGCTGGCAATAGAAATCGTTGAGCCACTCCGTGATACACCTGGCAAAACCGCAATACATTGCATTAAACCGATAAAGAAGGCATGCTTGGGACTCATCTCCGTGAGCTCCTTAGTGCAGTCTTTGCCCTTATGTACCACTATGAGTATAAAGCCAGTCAGAAACCAGCAAGCAGCGACAATATAGAGATTTTCATGGGCATTTGATATGAGCTTTTTTAAGGGATATGCCAGGACAACCAATGGCAGAGTTGCAATGATCAGTAATTTGATCGTTTTGGTATCTTTATCTTTAATTATTGCCAGAATATCTTTCGCATAATAGACCAGTATCGAGACCAATGTACCAGCATGCAAGACAATGGTTATCAGCTCACTATCTTCAGTGATCCCCATTAAATGGGACAAAAGCGCCAAATGACCTGAGGAGCTAACAGGCAGAAATTCAGCAATCCCCTGAACCACTGCCAGAATGATGATTTGAATCAGGGGATCCATGTTTTACTTATTCCGGCTTAATTTGACCTGCATTTGCCAATGAGCGCGCTTCAACACTCTGAATTTCCACAAAGCCCTGTGAGCTCACTGGATTCAGCCCATCGCTCGCTTCCATAGATGAATCGGCCTCGTTGTATAGACTGGCTGGGCAGTCCGTCAAACTGGTAAAAAAGATATTGCCCTTATACATACCAACCGTAACAAGTCCCGATGCATCTTCAGCAAGCGTATTGATGGCCGCTTTGGCAGCCTGAGTCGATGGATCATAATAACGACCATCATAGATCTGATCTGCAATCAAGCTGGACATGGTCTTAAATAAATCTGCCGCACGACGTTCCAATATTGCCTGATAGACATAGTCGAGGGTGACGCCGAGAAGCTCCAGACCGGGTGCTTCATATACCCCACGGCTCTTCGTGCCAATGACCCGGTTTTCCAGAGCATTTTTCATACCGATACCATTACGGCCGGCTAATTCATTCACTTTCATCATTAAATCGATGGCTTTGAGCGATTCACCATTTACTTCAGTGGCGATTCCTTTCACAAAACGGATGCTAATAGATTCAATTTCATCTGGTGCATCTTGAGGCCAAACACCCATAGTAGGCTCAACAATGGTCATGGCTGTTTCCAGACTTTCCAGGTCTTCAGCCTCATGAGACAATCCTGCCAGGTTTCCATCTGTTGAATAACTCTTTTTTTCACCTGGAAATGCGATAATATCAAAGGTTTTCAAATAATCACACATTTCCGAACGACCCGGAAATTCATCCAGTAAAACGGGGTCTCTCCAGGGTGCATATACCTTCATCTCAGGTGCAAGTACATTTGTATAGCGTTCAAAGCGTATTTGGTCATTTCCACGACCTGTAGCCCCATGTGACAAAATCGTG
>JABSQK010000168.1 GCA_013215875.1 Lentisphaeria bacterium | reverse complement strand
TTATTTCTTGTGCCAGTGACCCACCACCACTACGGCCTGACCAATTGTCAAATTCCAGTATGGCAATCGATTTACAATTCTTTAGGATCTCCCGCAATTCATCTCCGGGAAATGGCCTGTAGAGATTAATTGAAACCACACCACAATTGATACCTTGTGTTTTTAATGAATCTGCAACATACTCGGCTGTGATTAGATCGGGATCATTCAGAGCCACGATACAATAATCAATTTCGTCTGTTCGCGGAAAACGGACTATTTTTTGAATAGGCTGTCTCTCGGTAAATTTAGACAGTTCTTCAGCGAC
The DNA here is from genome assembly GCA_013215875.1 of Lentisphaeria bacterium. Taxonomy (GTDB): domain Bacteria; phylum Verrucomicrobiota; class Lentisphaeria; order JABSQK01; family JABSQK01; genus JABSQK01. The sequence goes on along the minus strand of JABSQK010000168.1, from coordinate 19,624 downwards.
GGTATCAAATGCATCTCCAGCATGAATCAGATTCTGATCGATCGCAAATTTCTCTTCAAAATAATGGGCATCAATATCCAAAACACCAAGTGCCCGGTTTTCAGACTCATTGAAAACATAGGGATTTTTGGGCCCTTTAAGAAATTTGTTGGCTTCTTCATCGGTCATTTTTTGCACAGGATTTTGACATTGAGTTGACATGGTATGTGTTTCGATAAATCCTTTTACAACAAGTCTACCCGGTATCCATACCTCATTGCTTTCCATTAGTTTCAGTAGGAGAAATGACTTGTCATAATTATCTTGAATGCTGCGGCCAAAGATGACGATTTCCCCAGTATCACAGGTTCTCATTGTGGTTGTATGGTCTGGTTTTATTGAAGTGCCAGGATTTAGCGCACGGGTTAATTCTAGCATGAATATCGGTAGCCGCATGCCCGGATTAATATTCATAAACTCATAGAGCTGAGCGAGACTCTGAGAGCCCTGGCACATCAAGGCGCGTTTGCCCTGAGCTGCTGCACCGGTTAAAAATGCATAACCGGCTTCTTCCGATAAAGAGGAGCGCAGCTTAAGTTTATGTTTAGTACTACTATCAACTTGATTCTTTACATGCAATTCCAATGCCTTGTGAACTTTGCTATTTGGTGTAATGGGATAAATGCTGACATGGTCAAATTGTGATTGTATGATGAAATCTGCAAGAATGTTTGAGCCATTATTTAAATGTTCTGTACGATCAGTAAATGCAGGGTGTTCATAACTTGTATCATTTATTTTACTTTCTTCGATAACGCTTTCGATTTTACGCAGATTCCGCATGTCGGGTTCTACGTATATATCCTTCAGATCTTCAGGATTTATTTTCTCGCCATTAAATTTCGTGAAATCCAATGAATCTACGGGTACGAAATGAATTGCATCAGTCGGGCATGCGCTGGCACAAACAAAGCATCCTTTACAATGATCGTAAGTAGTTTCCGCTTTTGTGATGGTAAAGTCTTCAGTTAAATTGGATAAATGAAAGCCGGGAAATTTAGACAAAAGTACCTGAGATGATTTAATCAGTGCAGAAGGTTTTTTGGGCGATACGTCATAATGTATCGCGGAATGTGGGCATGCTACAACGCAATGAAGACAGTCGATACATTGTGTTTTTAGGGTGATGGGTACATAGCTCTTGTCATTCCATACGCGTTGATCTGCATTGCCACCCTTTACCGCAGTTCCATTTTTCGCAAATTCCTTAAATGTTTCCAATTGGCTAATTGTTTTGCCAGTCACCTGCGCGGTTGTTTCAGATATTGATGAATAGTCTAGATAATTTTGTGACATTAATGTCGATTTATCATACGTATCAGTTATTTTATTCATTTAATAATTTCCATTTAAAGTTTAAGTAAATCTCCTTAATTAGTTTTTTGTATTAAAATCATTGTAACAGATTTATCATTACCGCCCATATTAACCATCATACCATAATTGGATTTTAGCTGAATATTATTTTCAGAAGAACCGGTAAACTGTTGATGCAGGTCGACGAGTTGGCGTACACCTGTTGCAGCAGTGGGATGACCAAAACCAATTAATCCACCTGAACTATTTACAGGAAGTTTACCAGTGTGTTTGGTCTCTCCTAAACTAATTAATTCTGCAGCATTTCCAGCGCTTGCAAATCCTAATGCCTCAAGCATTAATAATGCAGTGATTGAGAAACAGTCATGAATTTCAAGCATGGCAATTTCATCGCGCAAATTATTTTCATGAAAGAATCGTTGCGCTGTGAGAGATGTGTTTGATAAGACAGTGAGGTCTGAGGGCATTTCAGTAATATCCTCAACCGAACTTAAAATTGACGATATTTCTACCGCTTGGTATTTTTGCTTTCCAAGTTTTTCTAACCCCTCTGCAGAACATATAACAATAGCCGAAGCGCCATCGCTTATTTTTGAACAATCATATGGTGTAAGATGCTCAAGAAAGGACGTTTCAGAAGGTGGGAGCATTGCCTGTTTATATAGATCCATTGTCTGATTAGAATATTCTTGTGCTTTTGTATAGTGTTTGGCATTTTCAATTGCCTGTTGATACCATAGTGCCATAGCTGAGCGGCTTTCTTCTTGGCCATACTTTTTGAAGTATGCACCTGCACGGTCAGAAAAGAGTCCTGGAAAGAAAAAGGCATGACCATCTTTACGCTGGCCTTCATGGTATGCAGCCCCAGCCAATATGTCCGCACCGTAGAGAGGTTTGCAGGTATTTTGGATTTCGAGACCACAGACAAATACACTATCTGCCATATCTGAGAGTATAGAACGAACTGCCGCAGCTATGGCCATAGAACCCGAGGCACAGGCTGCTTCAACACGCATAGTAGGTTTGCCGTTTAACTCTGGAATGATACTTGGCATAAAGGCGCCCATATGCGCTTGATTGATGAAACGTGAACCCATAAAATTGGCAATATATGCTTCATCGAAATTGCTATTTTCAAGCTGTGCGCAAACACCATTTGCGGCTTCTTTGAGGTAGTCTAGAAAGCCTGGCATTGTGCTTTCAGGTGTAAAGTCACTTGAACCGGGCCCAAAAAAACGGGTATTGTAAGAAGCAGTGGCATATATTTTTTTACGAAGTTTGATCATCACTCATCCTCCATAAACTGGTTACAGGGTCCGTATAAATGATGAAAACCCATGGTCATAATACGGTTGACATCTTGTTCGGTTTCCGCAACTTTATCTGCAACCAGTTTATGAGCAACTTGTGCACCATGAACAATGAATTGTCGAGCCAGTTCAGAACCAAAGGAGCGTTCATTTTTAAGTTCTGAAAAATACTTTTGAATGAAATTGTCTCGGCATGTATCTTTTGAAATATCCCGCCAGCTCAAGGCAGAAAATGGTCGATGCCCTAGAATTATTTGGATTTGTTGCTTAAATATATCATCCGCCGAATGGTATGATTTTGTATTCGGATCATAAATGCCAATGATGTTCGATTTTTCATCGTATTGGAAAAACCCATCTTTTTGGCTTCCTGTAGTGGTTTGTCCTCCAGTGATACCTGCTTCAAGATAATTATCAATCAATTCGCTGTAAAATGATTCGTCAGCAATATGGGTATCCATAATCTCAAAGATCATCTTAAATACATCGATGCCGACATAATCAATAAGCTGGAATATGCCCAGGGGTCGAAGCAAGAAATCAGATGTGACTTTATTGATAAGGTATATGCTTTCAGTTAAGGAATATTCAGAGAGTTCAGTTATTTTACTTAGAGCATAAGAACCTTCTCGGGCAAAGAACCCATTGCCGATAAAGCCAGCTGTGTCATTGGATACAATAATTGTTTTATTTAGTATGGTAGCTATTTCATGAGCCGCATTTACCAGTTTATCGTCAGTGTTTGGCGTGCGAATCAGCTCAACCAATTTTTGAACAGGGGGCGGATTATAGAAGTGAAATCCAAGAATACGGTTATCGAGGGATGCTTTTTCGTTTATAAGAGAAATTGGGATGGATGATGTATTGCTAAAGAAGTAGGCATCATTCCGACAAATGGAACGCAGTTTAGTATACAGCTCAGTTTTCAATTCAAGGTTTTCAATCACCGCTTCGAAGATGGTTTTAGATTCTGAGATCTGTGTCAAATCACTCGTCATTTGAATCATTGATAGAGCCTCATTTATAAATGCATTGACGATATCTATATTATCTACAAGGGTTTTATCTTCGGCACAGGACTCTCGCAGTTGATTAATATTTCTTTCCGCAAATTTAGACAAATTACTTTTTATATAATCATTTAATGAATGAAACGATTTTGGATTATTATCGACTAAATAAATACTTGGCTGATACTCATTATTTTTGTATGACAACTTATGTTTTGCCATGGCCTGGATAAGCAGTAGAGATATACCCCGTCCCATTTTCCCTGCTGCACCAATTACTGAAACATTGCTCAGTAAATCACACATTTTTTGCTTATTATCTAGCATTTAAATTCCCGTGATTAAATCAGAAAGTTGCTCCAGTTCGTTATCGGAATTGTCGAAAAGAGATGCCAATTGATTATCAATATTTTCAAAGCTCAGTATGCAATAATACTTTGCTGTAGTGAGATCTGCATTCAGGGATTTTCCGCAAGTAATTTGATTGACTAGCTGGTGATTAATTTTGATTAAAACTGCAGTCGTTGTATAAATACTGATGACCATTGATGCGATTCGTTCAACAATCAGTTGTTCGTCAACAATGCCTTCCCTATAACTGAACAAAACATGCTTCACTGCTTTAGCAAAACGCCGAATATAAATCTCGAGTTGATGAAGCTCTGAATTAATTTCATATCGATCGATTGGTATTGTTGGATTAAAACAAATTGGCGCTAAATTTTTAAGCAGAATAGATGTTCCCTTAAGAATATCTCCAGGGTGGCTTAGATAATCTTTCATACCTGCGAGTTCAAGGCCCACATCCCGCATGCCAACCAACCCAATGAAATTAGTCAGCACCTCATTTGCGCCTTCACCAATTGAATTTAAACGTGCATCTCGCATCATCCGTTCGTAGGGCTCATTACAGAAAAATGCTTTACCACCAAATATTTGTATCGTATCATTTATTATTTCCCATAAACTATCACTGACAAATACTTTGGTGATTGCAGATTCGAGCATGATATCTTCATTTCGATCAAAAGTACCGGCAGTTAATTTTGTTGTGGCATCCATTGCGTAGGTCAATGCTGCCATACGGGATATCTTCTTTTTGATCATTGGGAATGAGCCAATTGGTCGATCGAATTGAATGCGGTTTTGAGAATGATCGATGGCATTTTTGAGAGCAAATTTTGCTGCACCTGTACATGCAGAGCCAAAGGTGATTCGCCCGAAATTGAGGGTTGATAAGGGAATGGATAAACCGGCTCCTTTGCTACCAATTAAGTTTTCTGAAGGAACAATTATTTTATCAAATTGTAGTCGGGCAGTCAATGTCCCGCGGATACCACATTTTTCCATGGATCGTTCAATAATCTTAAAGCCTTCCATTTCAGGGCTTATCAGAAATGCCGAAACTTTCCATTTCGGACCTTCATCAGTTTGGACCTCTGTTTTAGCCATGACAGTCAGCACATCGGCAATTGAACCATTGGTGATATAGCGTTTGGAACCAGTCATTTCATAACTATCAATCTCGGGAAGGTAACGCGCTGTCGTTTCAATATTCGAAATATCAGATCCGGCATTTTTTTCAGTTAAGGCAAAAGCAGCAATCTTTCGACCACTGCATAAATCCGGCAGCCAGAAGCGTCGTTGTTTTTCTGTGCCATAAAGCAATATGGTTCGCAGACCAATACTGTGATGCGCATTGACAAAAACTGCAGTTGAAGCACATCTCGAAGCAAGTTCTTCAACGGCCTCGCAATAGGCCAGCTGTGAAAAATCCTGGCCACCATATTCTGTTGGTACTGTCATGCCAAGTAGTCCAACATCACCTAGCCCATGAATCACATCCATCGGTATTTCTGCATGACGGTCAATCCAATCTGGATCCAGATGTTTATCCATATAGGATCTTAGTTTTTCCATGAAGACAGATAATCGTTCTGCTTCATCTACATCCATTTCGGGATAGGGCATGACTTTGCTGGAAATGAAATGGCCAAAATAGAGATGCTTTACAAAGCCATGGCTTTGGTCTTCAGATGGTAGGAGTTCTTCCGCCATCTTCAATTGTTCCTCACTTAATTGATGCCGTCTATTCACTCTTACCTCCTAAATCTTTACTTTTTTTTCTAATCCTTTCTCATAGTTCGACCCAACTGATGTCAAGAATTGTATTGCTTGGTTTATGTGTATTGAACTTTGCCTTTATCGGCATGCCAATTTCGGGAATGCCTTCAGATAAGTAAGACATCATTTTTGTGCAGACTCCCGCTATCTCTACCGAAATCAAAGGGCAGGGGATCGATCCACGAAAACAAGCACCCGGGTAGAGTACAGTGGAGTAGGTATGAATTTTTCCAATAGCTTCTACTTCAACCCATTCCATTAATTCCCAGCTATCTGGGTCGTGTAGTCTAGGTGGTAACCAAATGCGCTTTTCAAACGCATTTGGATTTGGATTTCGAGTGCCCATCAATTTGCCTTCCGTTAAGCCCTTATAGAAAGGTGTAAGACCACCATAGCTATGGTGGTGTACGAAGCCTTTCGGATTCTGAATAATCATTGGGTCGAGTGAATCAATCTGTGCCGAAGACATATCAAGCCTGACACAATTATCAATGCTTTCTCGCAGTGCCTTTACGCCATTTTTATCTTCGTTGTCCATACATATTCCTCTTTCTAATTCACATTTTCAAGTATTGAAACGGTCACATGACTACCCGTACCTGCATGACTCACAGCACAACCACGATTGGCATTCTTGACTTGAAGATTTCTAAATTTTTCAGGCTTCTCTTTTCCGAAGCGTTTCCACATTTTTTCATCCTCATGGAACTGGGCCCATTTACCCTGCAACTGCCAGAATACTTCGATCATTTGAAATATTCCTGTGGCGCCAACTGCATGCATGGAACCGAGTAAACCGCCAGATAAATTGGTGGGTAGTTTACCTTCGAGGAATGCATCGCCCGACTCTATGAACTCACGCCCACGACCATAGGGCCGCAGACCAATATCCTCATATGTTTGAATATCTGAGATGGTAAAGGCATCGTGTGTTTCAAGGATATCAAAATCCTCAACAGGATCTACGATTCCAGCCGCGTTATAGGCATAGTAAGCAGCCATTCGTGCCGCAAGAAATGAACTAAACCCTGGATAATCCCATTTATAATCCTTATACATTTCAGCCGTTTCATTTGGTAACAATGGTATATCCATATTACGTCTGTCTGCGGTGCGCAGAGTATGAGAGCCGGCAGCGATGGTTATTTTAATTGGGTGATCACAGATCTTGAATGCAGTTTCCTCATCAGCGAGGATAAGGCATGCCGAACCAACACTCATCAAGCAGCAGTCGAGAAAAGTGAGTGGGTCGGATACGAATTTACTTTTGAGAACGTCGGCTTCGCAAATATCCATTGGGGCTTGCGAAAAGGGGGAGTACTGTGCATAACCACGATTCTTTACAGCAATTTTAGCCAATACCTCGCGTGGCAAATCATTTTCATATAAATAGCGCTGTGCCATTAATGCGTAATAGGATGAATACGACCAACCAAGCTCACTTTCAAAATTTTTGCATGCCGCGGAAGCGATATAAGCATTGCCTTCTCGTGTGCCGACTTCATCCATGCGCTCCCAGCCAACAACAGGCACGCAGGATGCATAGCCGGATGCAATCGCCATTACCCCAGCCAAGACGGAAGACCCGCCAGTGGCACCGCCAGTTTTAACTCCAAAGTTACCCAATGGGTCAAAACCAAGGGCATCATGAACACGTGCTTCAGCTAATAATTGATCACCAAAATGATCGGCAAATTGGGAGTAGATACAGAAGTTCACCATACCACGTAATTCTTCAGCTGAGACGTTTAGATTATTTTCTTCAAACGCCATTTTGGCCGCTTCGATGACCAATTCTTCAGTTGCGCGTTCCGGGTATCGTTTACGAAAATCTGTCATTCCACCACTAACAATATAAACAGCACGCTGCAATTTCGGGATCCGTAAATTGCCTTCTTTAAACCGTATCATTCGACCTCCTTACTTGTTTCAGATTATTAACTGATAACGCGAAAACCAAGGGGCGACATAGCTTTAAAAAATCCTTTTTTTTGCATATCTCCTATATTTTACTATAAGTAAATTAGTGGTTTTTGCAAGAGGAATATTTTCCCCCGAGGCTGGATGCTTTGTAAATAAAATTTATTTCTAAATACCTGGGCAAAGATGAAATAAAGATTCATAACATTTTTGAACTAGTGTTATTTATAGAAATTGAGTACTTTGGAATTTATTTATTTGTTTATTAAATGGCATATTTATTTTAGAGATTAAATTTTTGATAAACATAGATCGGGAGTCATTGTGGCAGGACTTAAAGAATCATCCGGGAATGGTTTATTTGATGCGCTATCAGACGAGCAGCCTTTGCAGATTGCTGGAGTGGTAAATGCTTATTCTGCACTGCTTGCCGAAGCGAGCGGATTTAAGTGCTTATACCTTTCAGGTGCTGGTGTTGCTGTTTCTTCCCGGGGTATGCCTGATCTAGGCATGACAACAATGGATGATGTCTTGACGGACCTTAGGCGTATCCGTCAGGCGACTGATTTGCCGATCCTTGTTGATGTTGATACGGGTTGGGAATCGGTCGATGAAACGATTAAACAAATGGAACTTGCTGGTGCATCAGCGATTCAGCTGGAAGATCAAATTTCGCAGAAAAGATGTGGGCATCGTCCGGGTAAAAAATTAGTTTCGATAGATGAAATGCAAACACGTATTGCCGAAGCTCTTAGGTCCCGTAAAACAAAGATGGCAATTATGGCGCGCACGGATGCACTGGCTTCGGAAGGTATTGATGCAGCGATTGAACGTCTTGATGCATATGTGCAAGCGGGTGCCGAATTGATTTTTCCAGAAGCATTGAGTGAGTTAAATCAATACCGAAAGATTGCCGATAAGATTGATGTACCCATGCTGGCAAATATGACTGAATTTGGAAAGACGCCATTGTTTAATAAGAGCGAACTAGCATCCGCTGGGGTTCATATGATTCTTTATCCTTTGTCTGCATTTCGTGCAATGAGTGCAGCAGCCTTGAAGGTCTATCAGGCGATTCGTCAGGATGGCGATCAAAAATGCATGATTGATATAATGCAAAATCGTGAAGAACTCTATGAACTTATAAATTATTATGAATTCGAAGAAAAGATAGATGAAGATTTTAAAGTGGAGGGGGAAAATTATGACTGAAGATCTTTCAAAGCGGCAAAAAAAATCTGTTGGTTTATCTGGCGTAATCGCAGGTAATACGAGTCTGTGTACAGTGGGCCATTCGGGTAATGATCTACACTATCGAGGTTATGATATTCTTTATCTTGCAATGCACTGTGAATTTGAAGAGGTCGCCTTTCTGTTGCTATACGGTGAACTGCCAAATCAGCAAGAACTAAGTGACTATAAACAGAGATTAAAGGGGCTACGAAACCTGGACCCAGTGCTGAAGTCGGTACTTGAACAATTACCATCCACTGCACATCCTATGGATGTCATGCGCACTGCTGTTTCAACAATGGGAACGTGTACGCCGGAGCAGGAACCTTTCACTATTGAAGCAAACAGGGCATTGGCAGACAAAATTATTGCCTGTCTGCCATCGATCTTACTTTACTGGTATCATTTTAGCCATAACAATTGTCGTATTGAGTTGGAAAGTGATGAAGATTCGGTTGGGGGTCATTTTCTTTATCTGCTGCATGGTCGTTCACCCGACAAATTATTCTTGAAATCGATGCATCAATCGCTCATTCTTTATGCGGAGCACGAATTTAATGCTTCGACATTTACAAGCCGTGTCATCACTGGAACTGGTGCAGATCTTTATGCTGCACTTACAGGTGGTATTGCTGCTTTGAGCGGAAAAAAACATGGTGGAGCAAATGAAGTTTCTTTTGAGATTCAAAACCGCTATAAGTCGGCAGATGAAGCCGAAGAGGATATTCGTCAACGCATTGGCAGAAAAGAAATTATTATCGGATTTGGTCATCCGGTTTATACGATTGCTGACCCGCGCAATCAAGTGATCAAAGAGATTGCCAGGGAATTGTCACTATCTCAATCCAAAATGCAAATGTATGAAATTGCTGAACGTCTTGAATCTGTATTATGGGATATAAAGCGGCTCTTTCCAAATCTCGATTGGTATTCATCTGTGGCTTATCATATGATGGGAATCCCGACTGCGATGTTTACACCTCTTTTTGTCTTATCCCGGGCAAGTGGCTGGATGGCTCATATTATGGAACAGAGAGCTGATGGTAAAATAATCCGTCCAGGTGCCAATTATACAGGCCCTGAAATACGATCATTTATTCAGATAAAAGATCGGAGTTAATTATGAGTACGCAAGAGCAGTCCGATTTGAATCATCGTCCAAAGCCCGATAAGGAGCTTATGGCTATTGCAGATTATCTTTATGATTACGAAATTCCTGATGATGACGAACTATACAAGACTGCACGCTACTGTTTAATGGACTCACTTGCATCGGCTTTTCTTGCATGCCGTTTTCCCGCTTGCAAAAAACACTTGGGCCCACTGGTTAGCGGTACGATCGTACCCAATGGTGCCAGAGTTCCAGGAACAAACTATATCCTGGATCCTGTAAAAGCAGCATTTGATATTGGCACAATGATACGCTGGCTCGATTTCAATGATACCTGGCTTGCTGAAGAATGGGGACATCCTTCTGATAACCTTGGTGCGATACTCGCTTTGGGCGATTTCATCAGTCGCAAACGAATTGTAGAAGGCGATGGGCCAATGCAGATAAAAGAATTATTAAATATGATGATTAAGGCACATGAGATTCAAGGCGTAATGGCGCTAGAGAACAGTTTCAATAAAGTTGGCCTTGATCACGTGGTACTTGTAAAAGTAGCCTCTACAGCGGTCAGTTCTTATATGCTTAAACTCGATAAGGAAGGGATCGTGGATGCCTTGTCGCACGCTTGGGTTGACGGGCAAAGTTTGCGGACATACAGGCACGCACCAAATACCACTTCGCGCAAAAGTTGGGCTGCAGGAGATGCCACAAGTCGAGCAGTTCGCCTGGCGCTGATGGTTGCAAATGGTGAACCGGGAATGCCGTCTGTATTAACGACTAAAAGCTGGGGCTTCTATGATGTATTATTCAAATCAAACAGTTTTCGTTTTCAGAGAGACTACCAGCACTATGTAATGAAAAATATCTTATTTAAGATTTCTTATCCGGCAGAATTTCATGCACAAACAGCAATTGAAGTTGCAATTAAATTACATCCTCAGGTGTATCACCGACTTGAGGATATTGATCATATCGACGTTTATACTCAGGAATCCGCCATTCGAATTATCTCAAAACAGGGCCCTTTGCACAACCCAGCTGATCGTGATCATTGCTTGCAGTATATGATTGCAGTCGGATTGATTTTTGGTGAACTTAAAGCCGATTCGTACGAAGATGACTTTGCAGAAGATCAACGCATCGATGAGCTACGCCGAAAAATGATTGTCAGAGAAGATAAACAATTCAGTGAGGATTATCTTAACCCCGAAAAACGGGCTATTGCGAATGCAATTCAGGTCTTTTTTAAGGATGATAGTTCAACAGAAAAACTTCGTATTGACTATCCTGTGGGGCACCTATTCAGGCGTGACGAAGCCTGGCCTTTACTTGAAAGAAAATTTACTGATGCACTGTCACTTATTTATGATCAGCTAAAAACGCATGAAATTAAAACTCTATGCATGGATCATAAGAAACTGGAATCAATGGCGGTAAATGAATTTATGGATTTATTTGTTCTAGAGTAAATCTTGCAGGAACGGCCACTTTTTTAGTACCCATTTGTGGGGAATAGCGACTATACCTATGACGAGTTGAGTGCTATGCGTGAGTATAGGGAGCCTGTTCTTTACATACTTTAAAATCGTTTTCAATAAAGAAATTTGGTGAAGTAAAGGTCTCGATGCTGTCATAAGTAATGATCGGAATCACACTCTTTTTTATTGCGGGTGTGTCCGGAAATCCTCAAAAATGATGACTGCGATTCTACCACGTTTGGAATGGTTTGTTTGGAGGCGGTATGACTCTGTTCGTTATTTGCGAGTCTTTACTTGTATGACATGATCCAATTTCTCCAATGACGAAAGAATTTTTTCATCAAGAAGAGCATCAATTTTCAGCACAGCACAGGCGGCTTTGGCACCTGAAAATATTTGATTTTCCATTTGCTCGACATTAATCCCGGCATTTTTAAGTACATCAAGAACGGCCGCCAGTACACCGACTTTATCGTAGTGGCGAATAATTAGCGATGATTTTACAGGAGGCGCTTCTTCAAGATTCACACAGTTGATAAGCTCTCCCTGGTCAAATGCAGCAAGTATGCGAAGCACTTCTTCAGCAATAGCAATCTGTGCCTGTTCAGTAGAAGCGCCGATATGATGGGTCCCGACCACATTGGCATGACTGGCAAGGGCTGACGAAAAATTTGCCTTTCCGCTAGCAGGTTCATCCATGTAAACATCAAGCCCAACACGTATGCCTTTTTCATCCATGGCTTGAATTAATGCGTCTTCATCCATAATTTCACCACGGGCGGTATTAATAATGATTGCGCCGGGCGCCAGGTGGGAAAGTAATTCTTTATTTACCATGCCCTTGGTATCCGCATTTGAAGGGACATGGAAGGAAAGAATATCGCAGGTTTTTGCCAGGTCATTTAGTGAATCGAGGGCCGTGAATTCATTATCATGGAGAAAGTTCATTGCAGATTCGGAGCGTGATTTTTTCAGGCAATAGAGCTGCAAGCCAAAGGCAGCCGCTCGTTTGGCAAATGCTTTGCCGATTTCTCCCAGACCAATAATGCCAATTTTAGCACCATATAGACCTTGGGCCTTCGAATAGGTTTTTTTATTCCATTGGCCCTGTCGTAAATCAGCGGTACTTGCCGGAATTTGCCGATCAACAGCAAGTAATAAGCCAAAGGCTAATTCAGCCACGGCAATCGCATTTTTACCTGGCGTATTGCAGACGAATATACCATTTTCAGCGGCGGCTTTTACATCGATTGTATTCACCCCCGCACCCGCCCGAATGATCACCTGTAATTCATCTGCAGCCTGGATAACTTCCTGATTAACCCTGGTGCTTCGAACAATGAGCACCTCTGCAGAGCCAATGGAATTGACCAGATCATCTTCACCAAGTTCTGGTTTATAGTCGATGAGGTGACCAGATGATTTTAGAGAATTTATCTGCTTATCTGGAAATTTATCTGCTACTAATAATTTCATCGTCACTCCTTTACTTCAAATAGCGGCTCAACGGTTTTTATTGCAAGTTCCTTCGTATTTGGTGATGCCTGATTTGCCAAATTCTGAGCTTCCTCTAAGCCGCCAATATTCGCCAGGCAAGTTGTGATGACTGTGGCTCAAAACGTATGGCAAATTACATCAGCAAAATTATTGATCTTTAATAGGTTTTGCGAAAACTGAAATCAGTATTATTAAATAAATAAAAACAATTATAATTGGTCCAATAGCCAGAAAATAATTAATGTCTCCCTCATTACCCAGGATTGATGATTTCTTTACCGCATAAAACAATGGAATGTTACAAACTAGTCACAAGAATCTAGGACTTTAATTGGGTCGCCGCGTACTTTTATTTCATGGATTCCATATAGTCTTTAATCTTCTCTTTTTCGAGTTTAGTTAATTTGTTTTTCTTTTTATTATATAGCAGTTTAATTAGGATTGCTTCACTGCTTTCTTTAGGATTTGAAGATTTTAAGATGTATTTATCATCGCTTGTTGAGATGTAAGTATATACGACGCCTTTTTTATGGCATTCAGCACTGAACTGAGGCTCAGCATTCCGTTTGATTAGCTTTTCCTGTTTTTTAATTTTAAACAAATGTTTGCCAATCTTAAAATTACCCTGCGCTATAACTTTCTCCTGCTTACCATTAATTGTGCTATGATATGTAAAATTTAAATCACTCATCGGGCTGCAGTTTTTGAAATAATCATCAAAGGTCAACGAGCGAACTTGAAACAGCCGTTTTCCTTCCTTTGGTGTCTGGTAAGTAAATTTCCCGCCTAATGCAGTCAATGATGCGGATTTCGCCAGATCATCCTTGTCTGAGAGATCATAGCCTTCGAGGTTTACTTCACCTTTAAAGCTGAAATCCTGGAGAATATCTTTACTAAGTTCTTTTTTTACAGCGCCCTTATAAGTAAACTTTGGACTTCGACCATCCTCATCTAGTGTACCAGTCGGATTAATTTCAAATGACAAGTTTTGGCTTTTTATTCGGGCTTCGCCGATTTTGAATTGATTGTTTCTCAGATCGAGTCCATCAAGGGTGATTTCTTCAACTTTGATCATGTCGCCAGTTTTCGGATCTTCTATGGTAATGTCAAGTATATCAATTCTTTCCAGTAGCATGTTCCATGTCTCATCACTGTCTTCAGATGCATAGGGATCGTCTAACGAATCGTCTTTAGAGTCGTCACCAGTCGACGGTTTCGTGCTCAGGTCCATATAAAGATGTGCATGCTTTACATGGATACTTTTTATAACCGTGACATCGCCCCGATTTTCATATGAAAATCCGATGTCCTTTACAACTGAAATATTGCCGTCATCATGGGTATATTGAATTTTATCTACAGTGAATCCTGATGATAGTCCCCCGCTAATTTCACCAATATTGAGATTTGGATCGCTGCTTTCAAGAACCTTTTTTATCAAATTTGCCGGAGTCGGGGTGTGATAAAGAAAATAATATCCGGTAGCCAGACCTGTGATTATTAGAAGGGCGCAAACAACCAGCGTCGCAATGCAGCCCTGTATGAAACAGGATTTTTTAGATTTATTTTCCATTCTTAGTCCTTAATTTTTCTTAACATACACTACACAAGTAACAATGTAACCCAAGCTACATTCACCAGAGCTTATTCATCTATGGTATTTAATAAGGGGTATCAGCTAATAGTGGCATGGGATTAACGGGGATGCATTAGTGGACTCTACGAAAAAAATACAGGTATCTAATCTTCCTCAGCTTTTTTGACTCTTCCGAAAGTAGCCATGTCATATGCCGTGAGAAAAGTGAAAAAATAAAGTCCCAAAATGATTCCGGCATTTTCGAGTCCCAGATTTTCCAGTCCCCTCTCTTTTATTAAAATTCCTATTGCCAATAATCCGCCAATTAAAAAGAGATAGAGTATCAAAAAGCTTCCGCTTAGGTGTTCTAAAATGCAAGGGCAATTTAGACACGGGAATTTTTTTCGTGGTTTCATTATTTCCAGTCTGCTTACAATGTTTCCACATCCGGGACAACAGGGTCTGACAAAGAAGGACCCCTTCGTTTCACTTGTTGAAAAATCTAAACAACCTTCTTTTAACTTCTGAATAAATTCTGTTTTACAGTTGCCGCAAACGTCGACACCCTCGAAATGAATGAGCAATTCAGCGGCACAGATATTTTTGCAAATGCTACAGTTAATTCCCATGATTCAGAGTATATCAAATTGAAATAAAAAGCAAGTGATGCGAGCATCATGCTTTTGTGGTGACGAAGAAGGCTGAGGAAAATTGTTCTGTCATGGTATGAAATATGCGTATAGATAATTTTAGAATCAAAAATCATTAATTTTAGTAAAGAGATGGAGACTGTAAATGTCTGATGTTAAATTGGAAGATTATAAGAATTTATTAAATAATTCGAATATAGCGATTCACCTAGTTGGAGAGGACGGGACTATTTTATGGGCTAACAATCTGGAATTGGAAACACTCGGTTACGAGCCTGATGAATATATAGGTCATTGCATAACAGAGTTTCATAAAGATCCAGATGTAATTGCTGACATATTAAAGTGTTTATTGGGGCATGAGGAATTGAATCAGTATCCGGCTCGGTTGATTTCAAAAAATGGCGATTTAAGATATGTGCTGATAAATTCGAATGTCTATTTTAAGGAAGACAAATTTATACACACACGATGCTTTACATTGGACGTGAATAAAAAGGTCTATGATCTTTATATGAAACGTTCCTTTTGAGCGTGCCTGTTGCGAACAGATGGATACCCTAGTTCCTTAGTTTATTAATCAGTTCCCATTTTTCTGAATAAATTCTGTTTTACAGTTGCCGCAAACGTCAACGCCCTCGAAATGAATGAGTAATTCAGCAGTATAGATCGTTTTGCAAATGCTACAGTTAATTCCCATTATTCAGAGTATATCAATTCGTACTCAAAAGCAAGATTGGCGATTTAGTCTTTGTCTTTTAGAAGTTCGAGAAATTTGCTCTTCAAATCTTTTTCTGGTAGATCAGATTCTTCAGTCTCGCAAATTTCCCAGCGCTGAAGGTCGCGATTCATGCAGAAGCCGCCTTTCTCGTATACCTTGGATCCGACTTCACTGCGAAGAATCTCGAGCTTTTCTGTGAGCGCTTTCGATAATGCATCATTGAAAACAGATTCTTTTGATTCCCATTGATTGGCGATCTTTACATAACCTTCACGCTTCCATACAGTGGCATAGAGCTTTTTATATACGACTTTCATTGCCAAGTTACGATGGTTTCTATACATGTTTTCCCGGCGTTGTCTCTCAACTGCAACTGCCTTCGCATGTTTTGTCTGGTCAAAGTGCGCCAGATCTCCGGGAGCGATCAATTCTTTTTCGAATTTTCTATCACCGACTCGAATAAATGCTGGGTCCAATTCGCGCAGGTATCCTGTAACTTCTTTTATTTGCCCACCGAGCCCGGTTATCTTTACGCGGACAGTGATTTTCTCATTTAATTCATAGATCCGGAACTTTTCCTTTGCATCTACGGCAATCTTATCGTAATGAGATTTGGGAAATTTCGTGTTTAGTTCGAATTCGATTTCACGCTTTAAGACCTTCATAACATTCTTTTTACTATATGCCGGTGGATTCACTGGAAGGCTAATGTTGGCATTTTTGGCAATGTCGGCAACTGATAATTGAGCCATGGCCTTCTCTAATGTTTGCTTTTGAATGTCGTATTCAAACGCCTGCAGCTTTGCTTTAACTTCTGCAGCGTCGTATTTAGCTGCCCAGCTATTTAAGGCCAGTAGGGTGAAGATACTTAGAGATAGGATTGCTTTCATTTTATTCTCCCGGGTTGTGCCCAACTAGGGCACTTGTGATTATTTCCCTTATATTAATTCGTAATTATATAAGCTGAGTTGTGACGATTGAGTAAATATCCATCTAGCGCAGATGGATATCTGACATAATCACGTTAACTAAATTGTCACAAAAAGGCAATAGTGGAAATACATTTCTCTATTAGGAAATTGCCGAATGTATTAGGGGGCTGAGTTTATTCTTCTTTATCGAAGCCGAAGAAATTCGCCGGGGTGATAATAGCGATCGATCGCAGACTGGCTTAGGCCTATTCCGCGAAGAGCAAATAAGGTGAATTCATCAACTAGGTCTTCCGTATCATCAATCCCATAATCCACCAGTTTTTTTTCCGGGAGATGTTTGTATGCATAACAAGAGACTAAGTGTTGGACCAGCCAGGGGAAAATTGATTTTGATTTGTGCGGCACAGTAATATCACCGGCCTCACGTGCTGCTTCAATACACGCTTCCACTTTATCCTGCCAGATCGAGTAGGTATTGTTTAAGAAGTCGTCGGCAAATTCACCATCACCCAGCAAGCTGTGTACGACCATTCTGTGCAAATGATGGTCGTCCATTTCATTTTGAACCATCTCGTTTTGCAAAACTGTGTACATTGGGAAGTATATGCATCTTACCAGACTTTCAGTGCTTTCCTCAAGGGATTCAAGTATACCTATATTGGCCTTGGTCGTGGTTAGGCAAAAAGACTCAATCGAATCAAACAGTATTTCCTTGGACGGGAAATGTTTGTAGATGAGTGCCTCTGAGACACCTGTTGCTTCAGCTAATTCCTTAGTCGTACAGCCTCGTAAACCTTTTTTCGCGAACACAGGTAATACACTGCGTAATATCTGTACCTTTCGCTCTTCCTTAGGTATTCGCTTTGAGGTTTTTCTGTATTTTTTAATTTGTTCCATTTATAAATAACCCTTATCATTCCATATCCAACACTACAGATAAGCTTTCAAAAAAAATAATCAAGGCCGAGCCAAAATTTTCAGTAAAAAGATTTTTTTATAAAATTTAAGATTATTTAGCAAAAACTTATTTATTCTTTTTTCGCCATTTCCAGGGGGCAACTGGATTTTTCAGAGCCCAGAGCCCGCGTTTGTCTTTTGAAGCTGTTTCATGGGCTTTAGCAAATTTCTTATTCTGTGGCCCGTCTTTAAGGTACCAGGCATAGCCCTTAATAATCAAAAAGTAATTAACCTCTATTTTATATACATCAGCGCCGTTTTTTAAGTTCGGATATTTCCGTACGATATCGCAGACCATAAGCGGGTCTGATTTTTTGGATTTTACAGTTAGGCTAATGTTTTTATTCAGTATCAGATCTGCAAGCATTTTCTTGGACTTAGCTCCAAACGCCTGCTTCTTTTCAGGTGCATCAATCCCATAGAGCCGTATTTTTAGCTCTTTCTTGGCTACGAGCACGACGCAGGTGTCGCCATCTATAATCCGGATAACCTTTGCAGTGAAGCTTTTCTCCGCAGCCATAAGGCTACAGCATAGAAGTAGATATGTTATAAAGTGCACGTAGTCTCCAATGAGTAACAGATGCTAAATCTAGCCTGCATAACTTATAAAACAATCTACCATGAACTCAAATTGCTTCATTATCAGCAGCAATAGACCTGGAATTATCTGAAATAGCAGGAAAGAATAGACTGTCAAAAAATCTAGCAATAACAGAATTTATTTGATTAAATGCTTATAGGGTCTAGTTTAACACCAATTTTTCAATTATTGCTAATATTATTAACAGAGATTATTAATTTCAGATGGCATACTTTATAAGAAAAACAATTAAGTTGGGCCCAATTACATTTAACTTGTCTAAAGATGGTCCAGACCCTAAAACGATCGTAACGCGCTTTCAAATTGTCATGGATGCATTGGGCAGAACCTACGTACATCCTGCTAAAACCGGGTCATTTGTTAAAGAATTTGTCAAAAAGCCCCGAGTAAATTCCGAAAATGACATACCCAGGTCCTTAAAAAACCTCTTGAATGAGTCGTACAAATCATTTCGGATGGACTACATGATTGGTGTGACTTTTATAATTCAGGTAATTTTTGCACTGTTTTTTGGCTTGTGGCTGGGTTCTATTGTTATGTTGTTTCTATTGATTTTTCTTTTCTTACTCGGTTCTTTTTTAACTGTTCAGCAAGTACAAACAGAAAAAGGGAAACGTACCTTGTATCTCGATTATGAATTAGACAGCGGTGAAGTCGTTTCATTCAATAAGATAATCGATGCGATGAATTCTCTGGAATCAAATACCAAGCTCCTGTTTATATCGAGTTCTCAAAGCGCCAGCCAGGAAAATGCCGGTGTCGATCTTTTGATTCAATCAATGCCCGTACAAATAGGCGAGGGATATCCTCCCTGGGTAGAATCGAATGTGCATATACCAATGATTCTAATTGATAAACACAGGGCTGTTTACTTCCTTCCAGATGGTTTGGTCTACTACGATAAATCGTCTGCGACTTTCTTGAATTACGCGGACTTCGAGACTTCGTTTGCAGTCACAGGTATGGCTGAGACAGAAATTCCCAGTGATTCAAAAGTTACCGGAAAAACGTGGAAGTATGTAAATGCAGATGGAACTAGAGATAGTAAACATTCGAAAAATCCTCAAATATCCGTATGTCAGTATGGTAAAATCAGTATGGTAACTAAAGATGATTTCTCCCTGACTTTTTACACGTCCAAGCACAAT
>JABSQK010000167.1 GCA_013215875.1 Lentisphaeria bacterium | reverse complement strand
GAGCTGACCTTTCCTTTTGATACGATGTCGGAGTTCCGACACCCGGAATCCGGGCAGCGGATCATGGGTGACCCGTTGTTGTTGCGGACGGAGTACCTGGCCCGGCTTGAAGCACACCAGGAGAAAATTCGGGCGTTTTGCCACCAGCATGGCGTGGATTATCTATTGGTGCATAATGGGGACGATCTGGCCGCATTGCTTTCGACGCATTTTCGGCAACGATTGGCATTGGGGGCAGAGTAATGCTGAATCCTTTGATGTTATTGGGATTGGCCGGCCTGGGAGTGCCGATCTTGATCCACCTGATCAACCGGCGGCGTATGCGGCCGCGGCAACTGGCCACGTTGATGTTCCTCGATCAGCAGAATGTGGCAAACACCTTTGCCCCTGTGCCGCGAGACTTAGTGCAGTTGTTGCTGCGTCTCCTATTGCTGGCTGCATTTGTCATACTGATGACTCGTATGACCGCTTCCAGCACCAAAGTTGGGCCGCGGGCGGTGGCTATTGTGTTGGATAACTCGATGAGCATGCGCCGGGCCGGCGCCGATGGCCAAACGTTGTTCGAGGCACACAAGGAGCAGATTCTCAAGTTGATTCGCGGCATGAACGAAGGGGATTATTTCTCTTTTACGCTGGTCGGTGACAAGGTCTTTACTAGCACCGGCTTTCTCGGTGATCCTGCGGCTCTTGAGCAGGCAGTGAAGGAGGCCTGGGTGAGTGACGGCGGTGGGCGCAGTGTCCATGCCGCAATTGAAGACACCGTTAGAAAGCTACGCACCAGACGGGCGCCGACGACGACTCTGATGGTCTTCTCGGACCAGCAGCTTCGCAATTACCAGGCTCATTTGGAGACATCTGAGCTGGGAGCCCTGCTGGCCGACACCAGGGTCAAGCCGGTATTTGTGCTGGACCCACTGGCGCTTGGGCCCAACGTGGAGTTGCAGCACGCGGAATTCCATCCGGGAAGAATCTACCTGGGCGCCAGCGGCAAAGTGACCGCGCGCCTCCATAATACTAGCGCCCCCGATGAGGACAAGGCGGACGCTGACAAAGAGGAGGAGTCTGCGGAAACGGTCATCTCCCTGAAGAGCGGTCCGGCTGTGCTTGCTTCCCGGCGCTTCCGTCTAGCCCCTGGCGAGACGGTGCAGGTTGAGATGCGCCACGTCTTTGAATCGCCCAATGACACCGCCTGGAGCATCAGTTTGTCCGAAGATGGTTTTGCTGCCGATAACGAATTCTACACGACGGTGCGCATGCGCAAGCGCCGGCAAATTCTGGTGGTGACGGCGCCAGAGAAGGCGGATAGTTCGAAGAAGGCAGACTTAACTGGCGTGGAGTTGTTCTCTTTCGCAGCGAATCCCTATCAGATGAACCCGCGTGCGGCTCAAGGGTTGGCCGGCGAGACCTATATCTCTATCAAGCGCGTCTCCCCGATCGACTTCGAGCGCAAAGCGCTCTCGCTCTATTCCATGCTTATGTTCTACGGGGTCAACGAGTTGAATTCACCCGAAATGATGACCGATCTCGTACACTATGTGAAGCAGGGCGGCGGAATCTATCTGGTGGTGGATGAGCAGACCAACCCCGAGCTGTTCAATGAGAGGTTTGCGCCGCTGCTGGCCGGTTTTCAGCTTGGCGCGTTGAAGGAAATCGATGTCCCCGCGGCGCTTGACCAACGCGAAGAAAGCGCAGTAGACGCTACCTTGCTCCCGTTGTTGCGCGGCGAGTGGGGGACCTTCAGCGATATTCGGGTCAGGCGCTATTTTAGTACGGGAGCCGCCGGCAAGATGCAAGCGGCACTAAAGACCCGCGAGGGTGACCTGCTGATCGCCATGGCTCAACTGGGCAAGGGACGCGTTTGTATCCAAACCCATAGTTGGAGCCTGACCGATACCAATTTCGCCACGTCCCGGCCATTCGTGTCGACCGTACACGGAATCATCGACCGCCTTACGCTTTCGGAAGCTGAAGAATCCGTTCGGCCGGACCAGATGCGCGTGGGCGACGTCTATCAGATGGCGCTACCGGCATTCCGTGGCTTGGGCGGCGAGGTGGTCATGCAAGGCCCCCGGCCGCAGCCGTTTGCGATTTCGTCCGAGGACTCACATGTAACGGTCAAGGACATGTACACTGCCGGCGCCTTCCGGGCGACGCACTCGGCCAAACCATTTGCCCGTGAGCGATGGCTGGCGGTCAATCGGGATCCGGATGAGTCGTCCCCGGTATTCGCGACCGCCGAGCAGATAGCGGGGCTTTGCGGCGGCGATGCACTGGTTGTAAGTGCCGATGAACTCGACGGGCTTTTCAAGCCCCGGCGCGAGCTCTACCCATTGATGGTGGTAGTGCTGATTGTCGCGCTGCTGGCCGAATCCCTTATGAGCGTCCTGTTCTGCTGGCGCCGGAAGGAGAATAATGAATCAACTGTTTAGATGGCTTGGGCTGGATTCGTTTACTGAGATTGACCAGATCTTAGGATATGAGTTTATCACGGAGTCCTGGCTTCCGATCGCGCTGGTGTGGCTGATCTTTGTGGTCGGTCTGGTGCTGGCGGCAATCAATTTTATGCCCGCACTAAAAATGCAGCGACGCGTGCGGGTGTTATCCTTCCTGCTCCGTCTCGGCATAGTTGGAATTCTATTGCTCGTGCTCCTGCGTGTGCATCTGAAACTCGATTTCCAGCAAGCCTACCCCCAGTCGTGGTTAGCGTTGGTGGATGATTCCGGTTCCATGGGTACGGCCGACGCCGACGGGCCGCGCTTTCAGGCGGCCGTCAAGGATTTGCAAACCATGAAGAAGCGTCTGGGAGACGACGTGGATCTTGATGTGGCCGCGCTGAGCGCAAAGCCGCTGGGCGAGGCTGTGAGCAAGGACTCTCCGACACTCATTCATCGTGCGATCCTCCGAGAGTTGTCAGCCCGGCCCGGACTGCGACGCCTTCTTCTGTTTTCCGACGGCCGCGACGTTGAACGCCAGGATCTGTCACTGGCCGGCGAAGCACTGAAGGCACGCGGCATCGCGTTGGATATCGTCTTGTATGGCACCGAGACTCCGGCTCAGGATTCGCAGATTAGCGCCAAGCCGGAACGTTCGGTCATCCGCCACGGTGAGCCGTTGGTCATTCGTGGCTCGCTGACGGACGCCTCTGACAAAGGCTCCTGTGAGTTGACGCTTGAGGAGAACGGCAAGGAAGTGCTGAAGACGACGGTTTCACGTGGATCCTACGGCTTGTTCGAACTTATCCACCATCCTGAGAAGCCGGGTTTGCACCGGTATCGCCTGTCAATGGCTGCAGATGACGGCTTCAAAGACAACAACGTGTCTTCTTTCTTCGCGGATGTCCGTGAGGAAAAGATCAACGTGTTAATGATTGAAGGTAAGCCACGCTTCGGTTTCAAACTGATGAAGGTCGCCATTGAGACGGATCCGCTGGTAAATTTGGCGTGCGTGTCCCTTGACATGCCGGGCGGCGGTCTCTTCGTACAGGGCAAGCCGTTACACAGCAACCCTGCTGGAGGTTTGATTACCAGCGATTCTGAGCTGTACAAGTATGACATTGTTATTCTGCGTGATGTGCCGCGGACGAGTTTTCGGACGGGTGAAGATGAGTCCGAAGCGGCCATGGACTTGCTTGTTTCGTTTGTAAAAAAGCGGGGTGGCGGGCTGGTGACCTTCGGCGGGCAGAGCGTCTACCGTGCCGGCGGCTACGCCGACAGTTCGTTGGCGACCATCTTGCCCTTTGATTTGAGCAAGCATTTCTCCAAGGCTCCGCACTTTCCAGGTCGTTTTACCGTGGACGTGGTCGACGGGAAGTACCAGCACCCATTGCTTCAATTGCTGCCGAGCGCGTCCGATAACCGTGATCGCTGGAATGCGTTGCCTGAGTTGGACGGTTGTAACAACGTTGGTCTTGTCCGACCACTGGCGCAGCAGTTGCTGTCGCGACGGGTGCAGATCCGGAACGCGAAAGGCGAGCAGGAATGGCAGGAAGTGCCGATCATGGCCTACCTGGATCTTGGCAAAGGCAAGGTGCTGTCAGCTTCTGCGGACACCTTCCGCTACTGGCAACTGCAGCCGCATTTGGATCCGCCGCCACTGGAAACGTTGATGGCCAACATTGTCCGCTATATGGCTCCGGAACCGGGATCGAGGGCCGGTGGTGTCAACCTGGTGGTGGCGAACCCCACTCCTGAGATGGGTCAAATGGTGGTCTTGTCCAGTCTGCTCCGCGACAAGGACTACAGCCCCCTGCGCCTGGCCAACCTGAAGGTACGCGTCACCAAGCCCGACGGCCAGGTGTTAAGCATTTATCCGTGCGACCTACCGGAACGGCCCGGCTACTACGAGTATCGGTTTGTCGCCGACCAGCCAGGCGATTGGAGTGCCGTGGCCAGTCTGGGCAAAGACATCCGCAAGACGAAATTCGTGGTCCGTGGGCAGGATGATGAATATGCCGAGCTGGCAGTCAATCGGGAAAGCATGGCCGGCTTGGCCGCTGCTGCCGACGGCGTTGTGGTAGATGATTTTGCCGCCTGGCTCAAACACGTGGATGTCAGTTCCGTGAGGGAGCCGGCCGTGCGTGACCTAGAGATCTGGAACAGTCCTGCGGTTCTGGTCCTGTTTATCCTGCTTGTGTGTTTGGATTGCTTTATCCGCAAGCGGCACGGAATGGCGTAGTGAAGATGAAACTGAAACACAAACCTGAGAGAGCGATTTTATGACAAATGAGAAGGCATATTTCGAGAAGAGAATCGGTCGCTTCGGCCGAGTGCGGCGCGCGGTGGCCAATGTGACCCACGTGTCGGCTGCCGGCGTGGCGGTGCTCGTGATTGGCATCGCTGCTCTTGTCCTGCTCTGCGGCTGGATCACTAATCCTTTTATCAACATTGCGTTGGCGTTGCTTGGGGCCGTTACCGGGATTGTCTTGCTAATCCGTTTTTTGATTCGCTGGGAGAGGGACCGAGGCACTCTTTCGGAGGCATTCCATGCCGAAGCGCTGGCCAGCGACCTGAACAGTCGCCTGATCAGTGCCGTTGATTTCCTAGAGCAACCGGAGCCGGCGCCGCTGCTCAAATCAGTGATTGAACAGGCGCGAATGGATTTGGATCGGCCCTTCGAGCGCCTTCTCGACCGGAAGCGACGCAATCAACTGTGCATGTATTTTGCGCTTTTGCTTGTGGCATTCTCACTGCTCGGCTCCACCGAGCGTTTTGCGTTTTCTCGTGTCGCCGACACCGTCACTATGTCTGCGTTAAGTTTGCGGGAAGCCTTGTTCCCAACGCGTTTCGAACTGATACCCGGCCCCGGTGAGCATATCTATCAGGTAGGCGAAGAGGTCGAGCTAGGCATTCAGTTTACCCGTTTTGCTTATCCTGAGGTGACGAT
>JABSQK010000166.1 GCA_013215875.1 Lentisphaeria bacterium | reverse complement strand
ATGCCACTGCTGCTACTGATGCCTCAATACCAGGTGTATGGTCCGAATAGCCGATTTCAATGTCAAAATTCTCCTGCAGTGTTTTAATTGCATTGAGATTGGCGTATTGAAATTCTGCGGGGTATTGCGAGAGGCAATGAAGTAGTGAGATATCCCCACTAGCATGTTCCTTGAGAAAATTGACGGCCCATTTCACTTCATGCAAAGTTGCCATGCCAGTCGATACGATTAATGGCAATCTACTTTCTGCAAGTGCTTTAAGCATCGGTGGATTTACCAGTTCACCCGAAGGCACTTTCAAGCGTTTCACACCCAGGTTCTGCAACTCACACACACTCTCGAGATCAAACGGGCTACTCAAAAATTCCGCCCCGCACGATTCTGTATAGTCTTTCAGACGGCGAATGGCGGCTTCATCCAGTTCATATTTTCGGGCCATTTCGATGAAGCTACCGGAGCCGGAATTTTTCATATAGTCAGCCAGTGGTGTCTGCTCTGTCATAACGCTTTCCGCTTTATAGCTATGAAATTTAATAATATCCGCTCCGGCTTCCGCTGCAGATTTCACCATCTTCATGGCGAGTTTTTCATCGCCATTGTGGTTCACACCCAATTCCGCTATGATGAGTACTTTGTTCATAAAGTCACTTCCACGGTATTATTTAGTAGACCTGTAAACGGGTTGACTGTTTCGTCGTCATCCCCTAATAAAAAGTTTGCGTATTTAAGGTCCATTTCTGTATCGATATCGATTGAGCGCTCACGGGGCATTTCATAATGACGGGTTTTTTCTGGAAGAAAGCTTTGCTCGGCAACATACGTTTTTATGCGAACCCAGTATAGGCCCCCATTTAGGCGCCAGGTTTTGGACATTTTCTGACGTGGGCTGTGTTGCGCCGTATCCAACTTATTCAAAACTGTCAAGAAGCCATCGTCATCACTGCGCCTAAGCCAGTCGGGCATCACTTCCGTTTCGCAAACACTAACGACTGCATCTGTATTTTCCTCTAATAACTTGAATGCGGCATCGATATCATCTGCCTGCAACAAGGGTGTTGTGGGTTGTATTAATAATAAGTATTCCGGCAATACTTGATTGATCCGTGCAGACCCCTTAAGAAAATGATTAATAAGATCGATGCAGGATGAGTCATCCTGGGCCAAATGATCGGGGCGCATAAACGGAACTTTTGCCCCATAGAATCGCGCTTCCTCCATAAACTCATGATCATCTGTATTGCAGAAGACATCATTTACAGAGATCGCTGCTTCCGCAGATTTTACGGCCCGGCCAATCAAAGAAGTTCCACCCACTGTGCGCATGCATTTACGAATCAGACCTTTAGAACCCGCACGAGCAGGTATGATTGCCCATGTAAGTTTATCGCAAACTGTAATCGAATTAAGGTCGAGTTTTGTCATATTATTAGCAGGCGCCTCCTTTGCAAATACTAGGACGCATATACAATGCCAGTGCGTACATATGAGCTCAATTTAAGGGAGAAAACTTTTCCGTGACATCTTTAAGACATTTTTAGCTGAGACTGAATGCTCGTATTAAAGGGATTCATATATTTAACCAGGAATATGAGACATCTATAGTATGTGTTTTTAACGTACGAAATTTAAAAAATAATTTTCATGCAAGATAAAACGACCTGTAAAGCGACAGAATGCTTCACTCTTTTTCCACTGTTTCCGCTGATTTCTTTTTGGTGAAAATTTTTCCTATAAGCCAGAGAACTCCTGTTATAGCAATCACCGCGATAAAAACATAAATTGTAATTGCCTTGTCTTCGACTGCTTTTTTACCGGCATAGGCATACATGAGTGCATGCGGAATATTTCCAAGCACCGATGCAAGCAGCATTTTTTTAATGGGCATTTTTGAATATCCGGCTAATATGGCAACAGTTTCTGCCAGCACAGGAATGGGTCTGCTTAAAACAATCGCCATCATTCCCCAGTTATTTAGACAGCGTTCAGCTTTATCACGCTCTACAACTGTCACAAGCTTATTCATCAAAGGACTACAGAAGCGGCCAATATAGTAAGCTGTCATGGCGGCGGCTATGCATCCCACCAGGTTAATAAGAGAGGCGACAGGAAAACTGTAAAAAAATCCAGATGCCATCATTAAGGGGCTCGAAGCAACGGGAAGGAGCACATCGACGACTAACAAGGCAATGATGACAAGGCCAATTAAGGGAGATGCCGTATCCCCGTTAATAGCCTCTAGTTTTTTAAGAGGTTCTGTCAGCCAGGGGAGGTCAAAATACCCTGCCACGGCAAAAAGAATAAGGATTACTGATATAAGACTGAATGCTAAGAGACTGTATCGCCTCAT
>JABSQK010000165.1 GCA_013215875.1 Lentisphaeria bacterium | reverse complement strand
TTGTCCCCAGCTGCTAAATTCATAGTCTGCTGGGCTTTTGGTCATTTCTGCGCGTACAGGGTTGAGTGCGACATATTTCGAGCATTTCCACAGAGCATCTTTTTCATCGAGTATGACGCTTTTGAATCGACCATCCCAGAGGGGGCCGAATCGATCGTGTCGTTTATTGTACCATGTGCTAAATGCTTGTTGCAGAGCCTTCATGAATTCTGACATATCGCGCATCCGTTCACGAGCAGTATCGATTTCCACCAGCATATAGGGGAGGGTGTCGGTATCGCCTTTGTATTCAAGCCTCTTAGCACGTTTCATACCTTTATAGTGTTTATTATGGCGCCGTGTCGCTTCCAGGCGTGATAGCAGTTTACATTTCTGCTTAAATATGATGTGATAATGATTACTCATTATGCAATACGATGATATTTCCACATTGAAATAGCCTGTAAGTTTCGTCATCAGGTTCACAAAGTACTTTTTATCTTCCGTATCGAATACATCCTTAGTCTCTTTCCGGTATCTCAACAAGCGATTCATCGTATGATAATACGTATCCCGAGTCAGTACCTTCATCCGCCGTTTTCGCATATTTTCCTCCATTTTCTTATAGAATAACACATATGACCAGTTTGTCAAATTACAGAGCCTGACCCTGTTATTATATGTAATCATTTCAAACAAGGAACTGACTTTATTTTGGAGATATTACCTAGATTTTTTGGAGGGCTTCGTCCAGATCAATTTCTCGGAATGATTGTATCATGCAGGTGTCTTTATCAAGAGCGAGGAATTTATTTCGTTGCTCTGTCGATTCATCATCTTCTACCGAGTCAAATATCTCCAGTACCCAGTCACGTAGCAGTGGACTATAGCATTCGATAACAAGATCGGCATCTGTAGACTTCGATTCGCTGTAAGCAAAGCAGCGCTTGATTGTCCGCCTGGCACTTTCCAAGTCGATAGGATCTATCGTGACTTCCTGTTTATCAACATCTGGAACGAATAGAATTGTCACAGCGCGATCCGTAATAGCCTCGACATTTTGTTGTGTATTCCCCGGGACATAAACGGTTTTGTGTTCAGGAAAAATATCAAACATGCCATAACTGGCCATCGGTGATTTGCCCTGAAGTGTAAAGAAATCCGGATAGGCCCTGAATTCTGTGCCACGAGCTCGATAGTGATCGTAAAATGATGTGACATAGGCCATAACAAAAGTCATCGCGTGAATACCTTCGAAACGGTTCGGGCTAACTACAGCAACTCGATCGGACAGCAATGTATCTGCAAAGAAATCCGCATGGCTGATGCTTTCACCTTTCCATTCAATCTTAAAATCTTTTCCTCTAAGTTCGCTGCTGTGCATTAGGTGAGAACCTTTTCAATTTTGTCGTTTTTCGTTATCTTACCGTCTCGGATGATTTTTGCAAACGTGCCTCGCAGGCGATGCTCTTTGCCTTTTTTCGAATTGATAAAAGCTGCTGCATCTTTTCCGAATCGCTCAAGGTATTTCCCACAGGCAACGTGTAGGACATCGGTGATCTCAATTATCACAGTACCGATGCTTAATTGATCGCCAACAGAAAGATTTTCTGGGCTTATATCAAAATCCACATGCAGGTTGTCACCAGATAGGGCGCGATGTTCGTCATTCTCTCCCAATACTTTTAACATACGGTAAGAGGTCAGCGAAACTTGCACATCCGGATGCGGATCTCCGTTAGGTAGAGTTTTCCACTGACAGTTTGGCCAGTTGTCACCTTCAACTCCATATTCCTGCTTAATCTGGCAAGTCTCAAGAATTTTCCGTTCGTTCGTATCCGGTCGTACAACGATCATTTTTAGAATGCCAGACTCTTTGGGGGCTTCTAAAATGTAAGTTAGATTGGTTTCTATTTCATCTGTCGTTAAATGTTTCATATAGTTCTATGATCGAGGATTATCTTCGTATCCCACAGTATCGCTTTCGTTCTTAGATTCAATCTACTTTTATCATAACCTTCTTTTCAAATACACCGATACCATAGATAATTTTTTTATCATAGTAGCCATCACAATCTGTATCTACATATTCATAATCACCATCAGCCATGCCATGATCATAAAAAATGGAGTCTGTTTTACCATCATTATTTCGGTCTTTTCGTGTAATTTCGCATTTACTTTGTTTGGACAAAACGGGCAATGATGTTTCCATATCGCTAACACAAGCCACGACAAATTGTAGAAGAAAAACAGATATAAATAATCTCGTCTTATTTATTTCCAAAATTCATACCATTTATTGAACGGGTTTGCCGGTCTGCTAAGGCTTGAGGTAAAGGAATTGAGATCTTCAGTTAATTTCATAAAAGCAAATTCAGTTTCAACAGGGAGAAATTCGTTTTCAATTTCATTCCATAATTCACAGGAAAGGATTATGAATGCAACTGTATCAGAACCATTAGATGACCATATAAAATGAATTTCATATTCTCTAGACAAAACTTTATTCAATTCCAAGAGTGTGATATGGCGGTCTTCGATGCCATATATAAGGGGTACTTCATATTTTGTATCTTTATAATTAATGAACAAATCATCTTTTTCCCACTCAGGTTCTAAGCAGCCAGTTTCAATAAGGTGTTCACACTGATCAATCAAAGTATCATCTTCAGATCGCCAATCGCCCCAAAAAATACCGTTTGATTGCTCTTCTGAAATTCCTACCAAATCCATTTCAGGATCAGTAATGATTTTTCGTATGTCTTCAGGTATCATATTTTATTTCCAATTTTTTTACTCAAGGTCTATTTATCGATTACAGAAATCCATCGACCACGTTCCATCGAATTTCATCAAGGTCATGCCACAATTATCATGGGGGTATGCAATGGTCTTGGGGGTATCCAACATGAGATTGATCAGTTCGCGGATGAAGTGTCCGTGCGTTAGCATGAGAACAGATTCATTTGCCCGGGACAATTCTTGAAGCAGCTCAAGGGCGTCATAAACTCTGCGCAGGGCTTCGCCGAATGTGTGAATTCGTGCAGGTTTTATGGCATAATAATTTCGATATGAAAAGAGTGGGGAAGCAACAGTATCAGGCAGCTCAGCTGTTTGGGTCTCCCAGGAATCGCTGGCCTCTTCCCTTACTTTATGCGCACATGCTTCGGCAATTTCGGGCCAAATCTCAGCGTGTTGGTTTGTCAGTTCCAGATAGGGAGACAGGGTTTCTAAAGTACGCTGAAGCGGACTGACAATGATCTTATCAAATTCCATTTTTTGTAGAGATGCGGCAAGGGCAGGTGCTTGTGTTTGGCCGAGATCTGAGAGTGAATCCTGGTCCAGGGCGCTGTAGTTGCCTGTGGCATTTCCCTTTGATTCGGCATGTCGTACGATTAGTAAATTCATATTAAATGTTATTTCTCTGGCGGTATATAATTCGGATCCAGGGCCTTAAGAACTTCATTACGAACGATGTCTGAATCTATATCTAACCCATTTAGAACCTGCCCTGCGAGACCCTCTCCTTCACGAAGCAATCCCAATAATAAATGTTCCGTACCGATATAATTATAATGCAGGGCACTAGCTTCCTGGGCAGAAAACTGCACTACTGTCTTCAGTCCATCGGTAGGAGGTAATTCGCTTTCCTGATAATTTTTAGTGGGTGAATATTTTACGACTTCTGATCGGGCTTTATCAAGGTTTAGACTCATGCAATCTAAAACGGCTACAGCTACACCTTGCCCCAATTTTATTAAGCCAAGAAGTAAATGCTCGGTACCCAGATAGTTATGCCTCAAACGTTCCGCTTCTTCTTTGGCAAGACTTAGTACTTGTTGGGCTCTGGGGGTAAATTTATTTAAAGGCACACCCATACCATTAATCTCTATGTTCCTGATTTTAGGCTTTTTCTTTTGGTTCATAATAGCAATCGCTATTATAGCCCCAATAGGAATTCCAATAAGTATACCAACTAGTGTAGTCATTTAATTTCGCGAAACTTCAATTATTTCTTATTTAGTGTAAAGCTCTCAACACAGTCGATCAAAGCTTTAGAGGTCTCTTTCCATTGCGTTTCTGTTGCTGAAGCAGTAACCACAAACATCTGATTGCCTTTTTTGCATGCTTTGGTATAGAAATGCAATGTTATTCCCCCTTGGGTAATACCCGTATACTCAAGTACGATCGCATTTTTAGCTAAATCACTTTTCAGAATCTTGAATTTAGCTTTCTCAAATTGTAAGATTGACATGCCCGCATACTCTTTTAGACTTCCTTTATATTCTTGGATATCGACTCTCACATGTTGTGAAAACTTATCGGTTTTACTTAGGGTCATGATTAGCGGTTCGCTGTGTGGTTTTTTTGCATCATACAATGCCTTAATAGAAAAATCGGCATTTTTATAGATGGCTTTTTCTTCAGCATTTACTGTGATGACTGTGAAAAAAACAATGAGGATTAAGTTCATATATTGTTTCATAATAGTTCCTTTATTAGGTATTTCCGATTCTACTTGGATGAACTATTATAGCATTGGAGAGAGACTATATCAATTAGAATAATTGTTGAAGTTATCCGGCGCGATGCCTATTTCATAGAATACATAATAGCAATAAGAATGACTATTGTTCAGATTTATCATCTTTTTTCAAAATGGAGCCATATACTCTACTCTGAAGAGGGATCAATTTTTTTGTTATTTTTTCCGTTAGCTGCAAAGGCATATACTTTAAGTCAGTTAAAGTCTCTTTTCCCCGAAACGCTTTAAAAGAAATATTATTCTTATCAGTGTTATAGTGATAAAATCCTGTCATCTTTTTTGTGCCAGGAGGGTAATCGCCAGTACGAAATTTACCTTCTGCATTGTGGACAAGAATGCGTTTATAATTGTCTCCCAAATTGAAGATAATCGTCATCGTACTATATTCTTTATCGATTTTCAATAAGCCATCTTTGTCTGTTGTTAGAACATCCATAAGAAAATGATGGGCACCCTTTAAATCTTTTTTTGTTACATCATAGTTTAAAGGAAGTTGTGCTCCATTTTCGTAATTGAAACGATACATTGCGTTATATAATACGACCTTATGGTTGGGGAGTAATTTCCCTTCGGGAGATTTGACCTGAAAAACTGGGAAACTCCCCTTGGAGCACCCACTAAGTGCCAATATACAAATGATAAATATGGTCTTCATAATTCCCCCCACTTTTTTAATGTTAACGGTTTATAACTGCTTTTATTAGAAAAGAATCCATGATATTCTTTCTTTTACCGCTAAGAAACAATAAGTAGAACCCCATTCAATTTTTTTTAAAGCCTTTTTTAAGATTTTAATAAATACGTAATCCATTTTTTTATGAATTACCTCCACAGTTCGCTAAATAAAGACATTTCTCACACTCTTACTCGAATAAACTTAGACTGTATTTGAAATGATTTATTTTATTTCATGTTCTATTTATTGGATTCATAAATTCCCTAAGAGTTCCAATGTAATTTTCGTTTTTTTGGGATACAGAAGAAAAAATAATTTTGATGAGACTGTTTAGTCAGTGATTTTTTACTTCTGATTCCAGACACTAGAATATCGACTGATTTTAGAATTTTTTAGCTATGGTGTAAAATGGCTGCAGTTTTTTTAGTCAGTGTCGTTTTCTTTAAAGTGTTTATTCCAGTCAGTCCCCCGTGCGGGTCTTTGAATAGGTTTCACATCGATATAGAGAATGCACTCGGCATCTACACCATAAGGCGCTTGGAGAATTTCGTTACCTGAAGCATCGATTGCCAGGGAGCAGCCGATACACAGCCGATCTTTCCATGGGCCATCCGTAATGAGTCCGACATTGCTTACACCAACTACTGCAGTAGAAAACTCTTTGGCAATTTGAGTATAAACTTTTCGCCAAATATCACCATATGGCTCTTTTTCGTTATCATGATCAGCTGGTACTGCCCATGCGCTTGGCGATAGTATGATGTCTGCACCCATGTAGCAAAGCGATCGGGAAATCACGTTGTCTTTTGCAAAACCGTCGGCACAAATCATTAGACCAAAGGTGCCAAATTCTGTTTCAGCAACATTTAGTCTATCGCCTTGTGCGTAGTATTCATGGCCGATATCCAGTTCATTCAACTTTCGGTGTTTACACAG
>JABSQK010000164.1 GCA_013215875.1 Lentisphaeria bacterium | reverse complement strand
GGCAAATGCAGCCTTGGGTGAGGATTTTTTATCTGCAGCAATCGGCAAACCGCCTTCTGCCACATGGAACGCCCCTTTGGTTGTGCGCCGATCATGCAATGGGTTATGCAAAACACCTTGCTGTATGCGGTAGGACTCCACAAGATCGCTTTTGAAATCATCCCCGTTTACTGGCAATGACAGTTCACGAGCCAGGCCATAACGGTCGAGAATAAATGTCTTGCGCGGTAATTGCACGGTTTCTATATCAATCACATCGGCAAATTCTTTATTGATAAAATTCTGTATGCGCAAGTCAGCAGGGCAGAGATGATCATGTAAAAGGCGCTTCATTTCCTGATGGCTTTGGATCAGGTCGTTGGCGATATTTAAAAATTCTTTACCTTCATCTTCATAGTAGGGCAGCCCCATAGCGGCCAGCTTCAGGTTGATATAACGTACGATATCTTCACGGGCATCAGGGTTTATTAAGCGTTTCCCCATCGCAGCTTTTTGATCAGTATTCATATAAGTAAAACTCCGAAATCATGTTTAAATCATCTATAAACTAAGTGCAGACCATGGCAGGTCAAGATCTATTTCCCACTCCCGTAATTTATTAGGGCAGCAAAATAGCCAATGATCCATACGAAAGGTCTGTAAGTATAGATATCGGCATAAAAAAACGTTTATTAAAAAAGTTCCAGTTGCTGATTGCTACCGGATAGGTTCCAGTTGATTTCCTGCTGGCCATTTTCGCTTAAGAAAGCATTGCAAAGAGAGAAGGGCTTGCTGCCTAAAAACCCACGGCTGGCAGATAAAGGCGATGGGTGAACAGACTTAATAATACGATGCCTTTTTTCGTTTATCAAGTCTATTTTAGTCTGCGCATTTGCCCCCCATAAGATAAATACATGCGAAACTTTCTTGCGGTTTACAGCGTTTATAATTGCATTTGTAAATTCTTCCCAGCCCTTTTTGCGATGCGAATTTGCCTCATGTGCGCGAACTGTCAAAACAGTATTTAATAATAGAATTCCCTGACTTGCCCAGGGTCCCAGGTTGCCAGAGCCAGGGGGCGAAATTCCCAAGTCCGAATTCAGCTCCTTATATATATTGCGCAACGAAGGGGGAATTTTTACATCATCTTTTACAGAAAAAGCCAAACCGTGGGCCTGGCCATCGTCATGATAGGGATCCTGCCCGAGTATGGTCACTTTCGCTTCACTGTATTTGCAGAGTTGGAGAGCGCTGAAAAGGTCTCCATCAGCAGGGAATATTGTATGTACCCGGCGCTCGAGCTCGAGCCAGTTAGATAATTTTACAAAATAGTCTTTGGTAAATTCATCTGCCAGCACTTTTTGCCAATCCGCAGGTATACGCTTTATGAGATTATCAACTGTGGACATTTTAGGAGTAACTCGCTCATTGTTAAATTTTCAAATTCATCGATGTCAGAATTTTCAACTCTAGCACTTTTCATCCCAACTGTAAATGGCTTTTGCTGATGAATTCCAGAAATCTTGAATTTTGGACAGCGCCCGTATAGCCAGTCATCTGAGCGATAGGTATCAATCAAGGATTCATCATTTAGAACTGCATCAAATGATTCACCAGTGAACTGCTCCGCGATTGACTGGATAAGAGCATCGAGTGTGAGCGATTCCTTTAGTGCCTTTAAGTTAATGACAGGTGAGGGCACTGAGCGAATACTCTTCGACTCTATTCCTTTGCACGTCGGACTGAGCAATTGATCTATATTTTGCAAATCAGCATCGACCAACAGTGTGCCATGGTGAATGACTTTGTCTTTTTTAATGGCAAACGCATTACCTGAGAATTTTTTATCAGCGGCGGTAAATATATGCCGTTCGCCAAGTGTGGCATCGATTCCAAGTTCACGGACAGCATCAAGTATTGTTTGAGAAAGACGGTCTTTGTTATAGTGAGTTTTGTGAAGAATAAAGCTGTAATTTAGATTTCCTGGGTCATGATAGACTGCCCCGCCACCGGATAGTCGACGAGCAAGTTTCACACCCGTTTCCTTCATGAAAGGAAGGTTGCATTCAAGCCAGGGATTTTGATTTTTACCAATAACGATGGATGCTGAAGACGTATAAAGGAGTAAGAAAATCTCATCTTCTGCAATCGAGGTGAGGATTTCTTCTTCAATTGCCAGGTGTTTATAGATAGAGTCACCAGCAAGAACTGCAAAAAATCGTTTCATATTTTCCTGGAAAGTCACGATTAAAAAATGGTTACCCTGAATGGATTTGAACCATTACAAGCAGAATCAGAATCTGCTGTGCTACCATTACACCACAGGGCAGTATAAAATTACGGGCTAATTATAGGTGAATAAAAATACAATGCCATGCTTTTTTAGCTTAATTTATTGAAAAATAATTACTAAACAATAGAGTATATATCAGATACAAAAATTAATGCGAGCACAAAGGAAGCCAATTGGATACAACAGTTATTATTATTATTAGCCTGGCAATTCTTGGCATTATTTGTGTCGTCGCGGAAATATTTTTACCCGGGGGTGTTTTAGGCATATTGGGCTGCTTAATGGTTGTGGTAAGTATTGTAATGGGATTTCAATACAACCTGGTAACCGGACTTATTACTTTGATATCTACAGTGCTGGGGGGCGGAGCACTATGCTTAAGTGTTTTTAAGATGGCGCCAAAGATGTCATTTTCCAAGGGAATGTTTTTAACACAAACCGCAGAAGACTGGTCCGCGACGGATCCTGAACTTGAAGGCTTACTGGGTAAAGAAGGCGTCAGCCAAACGATGTTGCGTCCGTCCGGTTTTGCTCTCATTGGTGATAAACGT
>JABSQK010000163.1 GCA_013215875.1 Lentisphaeria bacterium | reverse complement strand
CGACATAAACACGCTTGTTCTCAAAGTCGATACAGGGTGTGGACTCCACATGGCTACTGGTCTGGTAGCTCCACAGAACTTTACCTTTTTGATTAATATCCATGCAAATAACCCGGGCCGTTTTTGTATAATGCAAGCCCTCGCCAACCACCAGATATTTGCCGGCAATGGATGGCGATGAAAAAGTCGCAAGGTAACCCGAAGGCCGTTTTTCCCAAACCACAGCACCATTATCTGCATCGAGACAGAAGATGGATCCTTTATCGCGCATAGGCCCTTTATCTGCAGAGCTGATGTAAACCCGGTTACCAACAAGCGCAGGGCTCGCGTAGAAAGTCTTCACCTCTTTAAAACTCCAATTGATACCACCTGTTGTGGGTGCTTTAGACGTACCATTGGCACCGCTTCGTGCCATACCACCACGGAACATCGGCCAATCCACACCGGCGACCTCTTTGCTCACATCAGGTCCGGTGATCACATACGTGCGGACGAGATAAATAGATCCGGCGATGCCGCCAACAATGAGAACCAGAGCAATTTTTTGACGCCACATGAGCTTGAATAAGGTTACGATTGCTTTGGGTTTAAACATGGCAATAATCGCACCGAAAACAGATAGAATAAGGGCAGGCAGAATGGCAATAAGCACCTGAAGCGGACCGATAAGAACCGGTACAACTGCGAGAGAGTCACTTGATGTCAGAAATATCTCGTACATTATTTTTTTGCTTAACGTTTATATAATTTTTAACTGATAGTAGTTACTCTACGGCACAGCCACTTGGCAGGCATTTCTTTACGCAAGACAGGCTTGCCCCGCCAGTCACCCTGATCCAATAAACAGCGGGTGGCTTCTCGTGTCACCGTTTGTGGTACCACTCATACTGCAAGAGGTTACTCAGGTAGCATCACCATGCTGTCATTGAGACAAGACCGCAGGTCAACGCAACCTACTTCCATGAGAAGGTTTTGTCAATCCTACTCGCCTGTGGGATTTTATTAAAAAACGTTTGAAAATACTTTATAAACGTTTGAAAATACTTAATACTTCGGTCTGGCATGTAGTCCCGAACAGGGAAGCGGGCTATGCTACAGCGGCAGGTAGACCAGCTCTGGGAACAACTGGAGAAGATCGATTGCCTCTTTACACCCAAACTCCAGCACAATATCGGACCAGTGGAACGCCGGATCCACCGACGAGATACCCACGCAGAAGTCCGTCGTCACATCACGGCGAAGGGCGTCGCGCAGCCCATACGGCATGGCATGGTACAGCGACCGACTGCGCCAGCACCAAGATATTATCGTTCTCAAACGATACTCTTGTCTTTGCGTGCAATGGCAAGCCTTTTGAATGGCGATTCCTGTTTAGATTCATGGTTCTCCACATAGGGAGGCCAGGAACAGTTGCAAGGTGAACAACCTCGTCTGCCTTAAGGACTGAAGGTTAAAAAGAAGCAGAAAGATGAAAAGACAATAATGAAGAATTTACCCACACCCGGCAAAATAAATCAAGAAACTAATAGTGTTGTGGTTCCCAATTACCTGATTCGTAACGCTTCCAGGAGTGCGAAGCATCGCCCACATAAGGATAGCTATCGAAAATATCGCCCTTGCCAAAGATCCTGGGATCTTCCTGCACCTTTAATTCCTTCTCAAGGGTGCTCCACATTGAATCCTTAACCGACTGGTGCTCTGCACTGTCCGCCAGGTTATTCAAGCAAACATGGTCTTCTGGCATCTTATAAAGTTCTTCCAAAGGACGTT
This sequence comes from Lentisphaeria bacterium, assembly GCA_013215875.1. Classification (GTDB taxonomy): domain Bacteria; phylum Verrucomicrobiota; class Lentisphaeria; order JABSQK01; family JABSQK01; genus JABSQK01. Next base: position 1,248 of record JABSQK010000163.1, on the reverse strand, counting down.
TTCCAAAACAGAGATCAAAATGCTGCAATTCACCGTTTTCTTTATTTTTCAAGACTGTCCGTTTAGTTGGTCCACTGTCACAGCCGGTAAACCCCGTTTCCGGGTTTCCAGCCGGCCAACGATCGGGCTCGAAGTTTCTTACATAAAGGAAGTCTTGCGTTCGAATACAACGAACCGGATATCCCTTGTCACCTTCTCGACCCTGATCATGGTTTTCCCGTCCCATCAAGACATATTCTCGGCTTTCATCAAATAAACCCGATCCCGTAGCCATAAAAATCGGCATCATACTTTTCCCGGTCACGGTCTCAGGAATCGGCACGTTTGCTGCGTCCAAAATCGTCGGCATAATATCGATAAAACTAATCAAATCATCAGCTTCTCTATTTCCCGAAGATCGATCCCCCCAGCAAGCCGCCAACGGAAGATGAAAATCATCTTCATACATTTGCCCTTTTACGCGTGTGTGCTAGTGTGTCCTTCTTCATGATGTTGAAACATTGGAATTTCATGAACGTAACCCAACTCATAGCTAAAAAAAAGCATGAGATCTGCCCGAAGGCAGACCCCAATATCCTTCAGTTTAGACTAAACAACTTCGCCAACCCTCGATAGCAAAGATCCGCCCGTGATGGCGAATACTTTTTCGCCACTTCATTGAAGCTATTATACAAGCTCCAATTATTCCGTGCTTCAAATGCTTCGTGTGGTGGTTGCATATATGCCTGGATGACCGGAATGATATCGCAGCTGGGAATGACCTTTTCTTCAGCAGCTTTAACCGTCAGCAATTTAGCTTGTCGTTCACTGATGCGTTCGTCCTTTAGCCTGTCTATATTATCTTCAAGCCGTTCATACTGCTCTTCGAGTTGTTCAAATGCCTCAGGTATCATCTCAATTAAGTTGATACCAGACGTATGTTTTCTGAACATTGTTAGCTCACCAGAAAAGCAGAGGTTGCTGCAGACCATAACACTAAAGCCAGCAGTGATGCCGAAGGCCAGTGACTTATCATGTGCATTCCTTATACCGATTGCCCGGGTAAACTCGGGATGATCTGCCTTATGTATACGGAGCAATCCGAACATACGGCTACCGGTGGGTGTGATGCCGTATTCCTCGGTAAGGATCCGGTAGCCATTTCGCTCAGCCTGCCGTACTGTTAATTCAGCAGCTTGGTAGTGTGATACCGGCTTCCATGTTTTTGTATGCTCAGGTGTCGGTACATGCCTTAGCTCGTCACGCCCT
>JABSQK010000162.1 GCA_013215875.1 Lentisphaeria bacterium | reverse complement strand
TTCATTATCTTTCCTTAATCCTTTAATCCAGGCTGCATTCACCGAGTATCTGATCAACCAGATCCTCGTTCGTCAACTGCTTACGTACAAGCTTCGACTCGCCATTGAGCACAAGTACTTCAGCTGGCATAGGGCGCATGTTGTATACGCCGCCCATGGAATAACAATAGGCACCAGCATTTTGAATCGATAAAATATCGCCTTCACGAATTTCCGGCAATTCGCGCTGCTCAGCAAAACGGTCGCCAGTTTCACAAATATTTCCACAAATATCATAGGTCTGAACCTCACCATCCATATTCGATAAATTCTCGATGTGATGATACGATTCGTAAAACATGGGTCGAATCAATTGTGGGAATCCTGAATCACAGCCAGCAATCTGACGGCCCTTATTGTCTTTCATCGTATTTACTTCCACCAGCATATAGCCAGCTTCAGCAACGATATATTTTCCCGGTTCAAAATACATATAGAGTTCCTTACCGTAATTTTCACAGAATTCTGTAAAGATACGGGTAATTTCTGAACCAAAGCTCACATAATCAACGCGCTCTTCATCCGGTTCATAGGGTACTTTGAAGCCACCGCCAAAGTCGACAAATTCCAGATCCGGGAAATTCTCCTGTGTCGCAATCGACATAAGGTTTTGCATAGCCTGATAGACTGAATCTGTCTTTGTTAGACCTGAACCAGTGTGCTCATGAAGGCCAATCACCTTTATATTGTTTTCAGCGACGATCGCTTTTACCTGATCCACATCCTGCAGCAATATGCCAAATTTAGTCAGATCGCCACCGGTCATAATCTTCTCGTGGCCGCCATCGACCACTTCCGGGTTAAAGCGCAGACAGACATTGCTGCCGGGATATGCTTTGGCGAACTTTTCGAGGCGTGATAGTGAACCAATATTGAGCAATACGCCCTGCCCTACCACTTCATGCATTTCATCTTCGCTAAGGTTATTCGCTGTATAGAGCATGCGGTCGACTGGAAAACCAAGTCGCTTTGCGTAGATCACTTCCGCAGGGCTCACAGTATCAAGCCAGCCGCCGATTTCATTTATCGCCTTCAATATACCGGCATTAAAATTTGCCTTCATGGCATAGAGGGCACGAAATTTTGGCCAAGTAATAAATAGTGGCAGGTCCCTATAGCGTTCTATGACGAGGTCGCCATTGTAAACATAGAGGGGTGTGCCGTGCTCTTTTGCCAGCGAATGTAGTAAATCTGTATCTAAATGCATTTGTCATTCCTTAATAATTAATCAGAGCCCATACTATAGAGTAAAAGCAAATTTTGAAAAGGTCGTTAAATCTCTTTCCCCTTAGCTTATACATACCTATAGTAAGCCCTTCAAATTTATTAACAGTGTAAGTATTAGATTATGATTGATTTTATAAATGTAAAAAAAGCATATACCGAGAAAGATATTCTTAAAGACGCGAGCTTTCGTATAAACAAAGGCGAACGTGTCGGCCTGGTCGGTCCAAATGGCGCCGGTAAAAGTACCATATTGAATATGTTGACGGGTGATGATGAGCCCAATTATGGCGAAATCACCATTCCTAAAGATGTTCGTATGGGCTATCTTAAGCAGCAGTTAAAAACGGATGCTCAGGAAGAGAGTATCATCGAGTTCACTGCAAACAGCATGCCTGAGTTACACGATCTTGAGCAGCAAATTCATGAAATTGAAGCCATTCTTGATGAACATAGCGATATGGAAATTCTCGAAAAACTCGGTGATTTGCAAAATGAATATGAAAACCTCGGCGGTTATTTGATGCAAGCAAAAGCAGAAGCTGCACTTTGCGGACTCGGCTTCCACGCGAACGAACTGACGCGTCCGCTAAAATCATTTAGTGGTGGTTGGCAAATGCGCGCCAGCTTGGCACGCACGCTCATCGTTGATCCCGATATCCTGTTACTCGATGAACCAACAAACTATCTTGACGTGCCTGCCATCGAATGGCTTAAGCGATTTCTCAATAATTTCAAAGGCACCATGCTGCTCATTTCTCATGACCGTTTTCTACTGAACTCGCTCTGCACAGTCATCATCGAAGTGAACGCCGGACTGATAAATCGCTATACGGGAAATTACGATTACTATGTGAAGGAGCGTGAAAGCCGCTTTGTCTCATTGCATGCTGCCAAAGAAAACCAGGATAAAAAGCGCCAACAGTTGCAGAGCTCCATCGACCGTTTTCGTGCCAAAAGCTCCAAGGCGACTCAAGTACAGAGTTGGGTGAAAGCACTGGAGAAAATGGAAAAGATCGATATTCCCGATAAGCTCAGCTACTCGGGTACTATTATCCTTCCCAAGCCCCCTGCATGTGGATCAAATATGCTTAGCCTGGATGAACTCGGCCACAGTTATGATGGCGAAAAGTGGGTTTTCAAAGGCGTCAATCAAAACATCGATAATGGTGAAAAGATCGGTATCATCGGATACAATGGTATGGGTAAATCAACTTTACTTAAAATCATTGCAGGACACATGCCACCAAGTGATGGGGATTGTCGCATCGGACACAATGTGGTGCTGGGATACCAGGCGCAGGAATTTGCCGAAATCCTGCCACTCGAATCAAACCTTTTGCGCACGATTACCGATGCAGCCCCTCCGGGAACCACCGATAGTACAGTGCGCAAATGCCTGGGTAGTTTCGGTTTTAGCAACGACGATGTCCACAAGAAATGCAAGGTACTGAGCGGGGGTGAAAAAATTCGCCTCGCCTTTGCACGCATATTTATTAATCCGCCAAACTTTCTCATACTCGATGAACCAACAACGCATCTGGATATTTCAGCCAGAGAAGGACTGGAAAAAGCCATCATACAATATGAAGGCACTGTCTGCATCGTCAGCCACGATATCGAATTCATAAAAAATACCTCGAACACTATTTTTGCTTTCGATGGTAAACAAGGCGTCAATAAATATTTTGGTGATTACGAATATTACTTATCCAAACTTGCCGAAAAGGAAAATAAGAACAAGCCAAGGGCAGAAGAAAAACCTGAGAAGAAAAAGCCCAAGTCAGAGACTGTGCAAACAAAAGAAGAACGAAAACAAGAAGCAAACGATCGTAAAAAATCACAAAAAGAACAAACCAGACTGGAAACGAAAATTTCTGATTTGGAAAAAAAGATCGAAGGGCTTGAGACTGAAAAAGCTGAAATCGTTGAAGCGCTGGTTCGCAATGATGAAAATACTGACCATGCAGATTTGAGCAAGAAACTTAAAGATATCGATTATAGTATCTCCCTGGCAACTATGGATTGGGAAGAGCGCACAGAACAACTCGAAGGCCTATAACTTTAGAATTATCGACCTCTGTTTATAAGAATTTCATGTTTGATATGAATAATTACATGCTATAGTAGTCTAAATAGTCAGTTAAATGGAATACGAATTTCAATAAGGAGAACATTATGAAAAAACTATTATTATTTACTACAATACTCTTCAGCTTAGTCTTAATACCCCAGACATATGCACAGGTTGATGACGAAGAACTTGAATTATCCCCACTTGAAAAAGAAATGAAAATTGCTGATAAAGCTTATAAGATCATCAAAAAGGGCTTAAAAAAAGGAAGTACTACAAAAAATAAAGACTTGATCAAGGCCGCAAAAGATCTGCAGGGATCATTTAAAAAGTGCAAGGAGCTGGTTCCTTTAAAAATCGCAGAAATGAAAGATGCTAAATTAAAGAAAAAAATGATTGGCGAGTATAAGAAGGCTATGGATGTGGCCATAAAAATGACTGTTAAGCTGGAAAAAGCATTGAAAGCAAAAGATCTGAAAACTGCAGAAGCAATTAGGAAAGAGCTTTTTGAAGGAAAAAAAGCCGGCCATGAAAAATTTCAGAAAGACGAATAGTGACTGCTTTGATGCCAGCAGCACTGCACTATTACCAAATCGAAAATGCTTAAATATTTAATCGCAACTCTTATCGTCTGTTCCCTCAGCATAGCCGATGAAGCAACCGACAAAAAATCCTTCCAGGTCTATAAGCTTTTTCAAGAGAAATGTTCCGATTGCCATGGTGGCCATAAGAAAAAACCAAAAGAATTCGGCTATATTCTCGACCTGAAACGACTTGCAGAAAATCCCGACTACATAAGCAAAGGCGATGCCGAGGAATCCGAACTTTACAAATTACTCATTGAAGAAGATGAAGAAATGCGCATGCCGCCAACTGAAAGCAAATATGATATCACAGCTCTTAGTCCAGACGAAATAACCCTTGTTAAAGAGTGGATAAATGCGATGGGTAAAACTGATGCACCTGTAAATACACAAGTGGATCCTGAAGAGAAAAAGCCCATCACAATTAAACAACGAATCGCCTATTTACATCCGGTGGTCATTCATTTCCCTATTGCCTGCATCATCGCTGCCTTTCTTGCTGAATTGCTCTTGTTCTTCAAACCTGGTATCGACTGGTTGAATGGGGCCAGGCGCTGGTCACTTTGGCTTGGTTCTGCAGGTGCAGTCGCTTCTGCATTTTGTGGTTGGCAATTAGCCGACGTACTGGGCTATTCAGAGAGCATTTTCAATCATCGCTGGCTTGGCATAGCATCCATGGTTCTGGCAATTTTTGCTACCATTGCCAATGAACGTATCGATAGAAAGACCAAAAAAGTGTGGATTGTCCGTATTCTCCTGCTGATTGCTGCAGGTCTTGTCGCTGCCAGTGGTCATACAGGTGGCGAAATAGTCCACGACTACATTAACTAAGCATTATTTATAACACTTGTGAGTAAATGTCCATTTTCTGAGTTCGAGCTCTCTTGATTAATATCGCTCGCATTGTATCTTCTAACTCTGATTAATTCATGAATATACAATAAAAAACAAGGACTTATTATAATGGCACGCCCGGATTTTGAAAAGAAAGCTAATCACCTGCGCAAGTTTCTTGTTGCAGATAGTGAACTCATCGGCCCCACACCTACTATCGCCCTAACCCCAGTTGCAGATGGCCGTACAGGCGCATTTGAAGATAATGTAAAAGGCACTTGGCTCATGGTCGAGAAAGTCTACAACCTGATCGCTGAAAATGTATTTCTGCCGGATGGTACACCAGTAAATATTGTCGTAGCTCCTGAAATTGTTTATGGTGCACGTTCTGGTGCAATTGCCCAGGAATATTATGCCAAACAAGGTGTAAGCGCCAATATATTTATCAGTCGTTCGTGGGCCTACAGTGATGAATTAATGAGCTCTTGCCAGGGTATTGGCAGCAGCGAATGGGTTCAGGCAGCATACGGACTAAATCAAACTGACAGACCAGGTGCAGTATGGCTCAAGGCATTCTGTTCTGCAATGGACGAAAAGAAACGCCCAATCTTCTCAATATATAATCCTGACCTTGAAGACGAAGATGCTGACATCCCTCCTTACTGTGCAGAACGTCTTTTACGTTTTTCACGCTGTGCTATGACAGTTGGCCAGATTCGTGGTAAAAACTACCTGGGTATTGGTGGGGTTTCCATGGGTATCATTGGGTCCGATGTTCGTCGTAACATTTTGCTGCATTATTTTGGAATGGGAGCCGCATCTGTTGATATGACAATCATCAAGGGCCGGATCGATGCTGGATTTTACGATCATGAAGAATTTGCCAAAGCCTTTAAATGGTTTCAGAAAAGTTTCGAATTTACCTGGAATGAAGATGGCCCGATGTCAGATGATGATCTACTCGCATTTTCCATTAAGACTGCACTTATCGTTCGCGACCTTATGGTTGGTAATCCCAAATTGGCTAATAAATCATTTGCCCAAAAGCATGGCTTCACTGCAGACATTGAATATGCCCAGGGTTACAATGCTATCTCTTCCGGCACACAAGGACAACGACAATGGACCGATCTTTTCCCGAACTTTGATTTAGCCGAATCCATCCTGAATAGTTCATTCGACTGGAATGGCTATCGCTCGACGTACAACGTTGCTACAGAAAATGATTGCAGTAATGGTATCGGCATGATGATTGCTAACATCATTTCCGGAGTACCGCAGCTTTTTGCAGATATCCGTACCAACTGGACAGCGGAAAGTATCAAAGCCCGTACAGGTACTGATGTAAGCAGTATCTGTCCCAATGGAATGATTGATAAGCGAAATTCCGGTTCTGGTTCGCTTGATTACGGGATCGATATTTATAAATTAACGGGTGAGTCTTACGATACGCCTATCCAAGTTGTTGCTAAAAAATTACGCGACAAGAAGTCATTACAAAAGCAGCTTATCAAGGAATGTTGTGAAGCCACTGAATACATGGCAGCAATTCTTGAGTACTTCCCTGGCGATGGACTTTCCAGTCACTACCGCACACCGGGAAATATTCCAATGACAGCCTATCGTTACAACACCATGGGCAATGATGTGAGCATCTCAATTGTCGAAGGTGAAACCATCGAATTACCAAAAGCCGTCGCAGACGAGATTAGTGAATGCACCAATCCTACATGGCCTGAGTCCTATTGGGTGCCTTACGGTATGAGTTCGTTTGATTACATGAATAAAATGAGCCCCAACCACGATGCCAATTCATTCGGCCTCATTGGCGCAGACCTTATCACCTTCAATGCCATGTTACGCATACCGGTAGATTTTCATAACATCGCCGATGAAGATATCTTCCGTCCCACAGTCTGGGATCGTTATGGCGGCAACGATTTCATCGTATGTGAAAAACTCGGACCACTATTTGTATAGTACCTGGTTTTCAGAAATTTATCGAAGGCCTGCTTACGCAGGCCTTCTTCATCTAGAGACAATTGCAGCAATTCATATGTCAATAAAACGGGAAGGCATATTGATTGACAAATTCTCTATACCTGATTAGTGTATGATTTAAAATATAAAACTTTACATTATTTACAATTCCAAAAAAATGGGGCTCTGCCATGTTTCAACTTAATAAAAATATGTTACTATTAATACTAGTCGCTTTCTCTATTACCGCATTTACTGCACCGACAGCTATGGATACTAAATTAAATGATGGTCAAGAAATAATGATTGAATGTGATTTAGTTAAAAAGCCTGAAAAATTTGTTGTTTTCAGGAAGCTTAAAACAAGTAATCCAATAAAGAGCACAAAAAGCAAAGGCGTCCACTATAGGCTTTATATCCCTGAAGGTTATAATAAATCAAAAACAAAAGTCTATCCTCTTATGTTTATTTCGTCACCTGGTGGTGGTGCAAGCCTGGGTGCAATGAAATCACGCTTAGCTAAAGATGGCTGGCTCGTTGCCTGTCTTCAAGAATCGAAAAATGGCAACCCGGATTGGATCAATAATTTTTGTGCTGCCTATGATGATATAGTCAAACGCTGCCGCGTTGCCAAAGGGCTGAAGTTTGCGACTGGTATGTCTGGCGGTGCAAGGTATTCGAGTACCTATGCCCTAACGCGACCAGGAATGCGAGGCATCTTCTGCCAGGCCGCGGGATTTGCCTATGGCTTCAAAAAATTAAAATACCGTGAGATTTATAAAAAATATCCGACCCATATTGCTGTTGCTGGAAGTTTTGGAACATCAGATTCGAATTTGTATGAATCACAGGACATACGCTGCTCCCTACCCTCAAAGTCTGCACGCTACATAGGATTTTTTAAAGGAGGACACACCTGGTGTCCGGAAAACACATTTGGACATCTTATGGATTGGATGGAAAATGAAGTATTTTTAAGGCCAGCCCCAACTGTAAAAGCAATAAAGCTTTTAACAAAAAGCGCTGTTGTGGAAAAGATGAATAGCCATTCGTATCTCTGGTATTTCGATCTTTTAGTAAAACGCTTAGAGGCTGCAAAATCAAAAACTGAGAAATTTCATATTCTAGAAAAAATAATGACAGTCGCTAAATTTGGAAAACTTTCCTCAGTTTCTAAAATCACTAAAGAATTTAAGTCATTGCAAATTATGCATAGAAAATTATTAGGCAGCCAGGAAATTCAAAAATACAAACAGGCTAAAACTGCATATAAAGCAGTACAAAAATCATATCTCTTATTTGAACTAAGTAAAAAGAAAGGTGATAGTGGTGGAAGAAAGATCCAGTTATCAAAGAAGGAAAACAAATTATTGGAAAACCTTTTTAATTCCGTAGAAAAATTTAGCAACAAATTTCCAGAGTCGATCTTTTTGAAATTCGAAAATGCCCGGGTTGCCAGTTTGCGAATGGAATATAAAAAATAATTCAACGAATCAGTGACATATAGGACTGGGCGCTTGTCACAGTCGGGTCAGCATGGCACAAATACACCCTACCCAATATTACAATTGAGGCTAATTCTGCACTTGGCATCCCCTATGCTATAATCTCTACATCGTCTTGACCATGCGGGTTGAGATGAACCAAACCTTAACTGGGACTCGATTCGTCTCAGGAAACACAGGAGGTGCTTCATGAGTAAAACCGTATCGTCACTGCTATTGGTAATGGGTATGACTGTTGGTGTAAATTCCAGCAAACGTCTCGCTATCGATATAAGCAATGCTGAGCAGTGCTACAACAGGCAGAGTATTCGCGATATGAATGCTGCCAAACGCATACACAAACATTCCCTCATCACTGAGGAAATAAAACTGGCCAACAAATCTATCGAAAATGCCCTGGCCTCAAACGACAGTCACTTTACAAAGGAGCGCACAGATAGCACCCATATTAGCTATCTTGATGACACAGATTATGTCGGCAAAGAATTTAAGAATGGTATCGATATTTCTTCAATTTTGGAGCAAGCTGATAAAGGCTAGGCGTATGGTGATTTCATCCTGCTGGGTGAAGTCACCTCCTTACAGTCCGCTTTTCCGATAATCACTTGGTGACATATCGAAGGCCTTACGAAAAACTTTTGCAAAATAATTGGGATCGCTGAAGCCGCATTCATTGCTGATTTCGCCGATTCGTGAGTCACTATAGCGCAGGAGACGACTCGCTTCCTTAAGGCGCAATTGGTTAAGATATTCCCCAGCAGTAATACCTTCCCATTCCTTGAAGCGCCGACAAAAATGATATTTGCTCAGATCCATATATGCTGCTAGTTCATCTATACTCAATTGCTTTTTATAATTCTCCTGACAATACTGCTTAAGTTCACTCATGGGATTAATATTCGAACTACCCTGCGGCAAGAGGTCATGCATGAATGACATAATTAAATTGTAAGCCAATGCAGATCCAGAATACGGACTTGTTATGGACTGGTTCAAAATTTGTCGAATAGTTGATTCCAATGTTTCTATAGCAATACTCTGCGGATCCAGATTCACCAGTGGTCCATGTTCCCTATTTATTTTATCAATGAAGTTACTAATATCCCGCCCGCTTAATATGATGAAAATAAATTCCCAATGCGATGCATCATCCGGCAACCAATAGCGATTATCGCCAGGTAAATTTAATAGCATCGCCTGCCCGGGATCAACTCTGTAGAGATCATCGCCAACGCGCAAAGAACCAAAACCGGAGCAACAATACTGGATCAGCGAAAACTTTTGATTGCCGCGTTTCGATCCATGCCAATCGTAGTTTTCATTTTCACGCCGCTCAAGGCCGGCAGATGAGATCATCGCATGCAGGTGTACGTCACGTTGTACAAAGGCTAAAATCTCCCCCTGATAGGAAAAATCATCAAAAATATCTAGCAATATATTACCCATAATTAGCAATAATATCTTATTTTATATTCATTTCAATGAATTATCTTATAATTACTTAAGCAATATAAAACTATAGAGGAGATAATTATGGCAACTAAAGTGACATTCATCGGTGCAGGTAGTGTCGGTTTTACACGTGGACTGGTAAGCGATTTAATGGGCGTTCCTGAATTTCGTGATACGCTCGAAATTTCTTTAATGGATATAAGTGAACAAAATCTCGACATGGTTTATCAATTGGTTCGTCGCGACATGGACAGCAATGGCGTGAAGTGCAAACTTACAAAAACAACCAATCGTGCCTCTGCATTGAAGAATGCAAAATATGTCATTTCCGTATTTCGTGTTGGCGGGCTCGAAGCCTTTGCTACAGATATTGAAATTCCATTAAAGTACGGCATCGACCAATGTGTCGGGGATACGATATGTTCAGGCGGTATCATGTATGGCCAGCGCGGCATCGCTGCTATGATGGACCTTTGTCAGGCTATCAAAAAACATGCCCGTAAAGATGTGCTGTTGCTCAACTATGCAAACCCAATGGCAATGTTGACCTGGGCTTGTAATAAATACGGCGGTGTAGACACTGTCGGACTTTGTCATGGAGTACAAGGTGGGCATGATCAGATTGCTCAAGTATTAGGCAAAGAGAAAAAAGATGTCGATATTATTTGCTCGGGTATCAATCATCAAACCTGGTATACATCCGTAAAAGTAAATGGTAAAGAAATGACCTCTAAACTGCATGCAGCCTTTCTCAAACACGACGATTATAGTAAGACTGAACGTGTCCGTATTGATATGATGGAACGTTTTGGCTATTACAGTACTGAGTCGAACGGGCATTTAAGTGAGTATGGGCCATGGTATC
>JABSQK010000161.1 GCA_013215875.1 Lentisphaeria bacterium | reverse complement strand
GGGCGTGATAGCAGTTCACATTTCTGTTTAAATATGATGTGGTAATGATTACTCATTATACAGTAGGAAGATATTTCCACATTAAAGAACCCTGTAAGGTTCGTCATAAGCTTAACAAAGTAGCTTTTATCTTCCGTATCAAATATCTCCCTAGAATCCGCCCGTTTCCTGGGCAATCGATTCATCACATGGTAAAACGTATCACGAGTATGAATTTTCATCCGCCTCATCCGCATGTTTATCTCCTTTTTCCATACAATAAACTCTATTTGGGGTTTGTCAATTAAATTACCTGTCCCTTTTAATTAAAAATAGAGAGAATAGAGTTTAACGATCAGTACTTATTTGATTATTTGCAGTTATTGAGTGTGACTAAGGCGTATGCAGTTGCAAGTTCAGGCATGGATTCCATGTGACTACCTTGTTTGTTTATCCAAGAGCCATCCTTATTCTGCATATCCTTAAATACTTTTATAAGGTCATTTCGCCAGTTAATTTTCTTTTTATTAACTGTTAATTCTTTTTGACCATATGCATTCAAGGCCTTAGACATGGTCATCAAATAATAAAAATATCCGACCATCTTTTTACCGGGATTTTCTGAAACTGTATAATTTTTTTGAATGTATTTCATGGCGCCTTTTACCCGGGGATCACTGCGGTCTACCTTTGCATAAAGCATGCTTTTTAACCCGGCATAGGTCATATTGCCTGAGCTTACAAGCGCAGAACCATCAAGCTCATAGACAAAACCGCCATCGCCTTCAACCTGTTTGCCATCTTTGATTTTTATATTCTGACACTTTTTGAGAAATGCTTCGAGCTTTTTCCAGTTTTCAGAGTTAACCTTTTCTGCATTTGCATCTTTGCTGAACGGCTCTTTGTCAACATACTCGCTTATATGCAAGGCTTCAGCCGCCCATGCACTATTGGAAACGTCGGCAGATTTTTTTTCAGCACCATAGCCAAATCCCCCAAAGTTCTTACTCTGGTCATCGCTGTGCTGTACTGACTTGAGATATTTTCTGGCTTTTTGCATCACCGGTATATACTCTTTATTGCCAATTGTGGCCATGGCCATAAGACTGATGGCTGTGGTATAATTTGCGTATTGAGGCACTTTGTTGCGAAATGTATAAATACCCCCGTTAGCTTGGGCATTTTTAAGAACAAATTTCATTGCTGCCTTTATAGCCGCATCTCTCTTAGCTGTATCGCTGGCATTCGATTTATGAAGGCCGACCGCACACAAGGCTGCTATCGCTGGCGATTTGTATTTACCATAGGATCCATCCTTATTCTGAATGGATATAAGATAATCTGCACCCTTTTTATTGAGCGCTTTAATATCATCATTGGCATTTAAACTAATCTGAAACAAAAGAACAAGGCAAAATAAATAGTTCATGGTATTTCCTTTTTTAAGTAATCTGATGCTTCAAGAGCATTTTTCCAGATCGAAATGTAGTTTTTTGTATATAGCATGACCTCGTTATGTCCTGCTTCTTTGATTTCATGATACCAATGATACTTGCTTGTGGAGGCCCGATGCAGCTGCCGAGCCATTGATATGGGGACTAAAGTGTCCTCAATGCCATGAAATTGAAGATACGGAATTTTGTTCGATTTAATCTTTTCGAGATTATTAAAATTTGCCCGCACAACGAATTTTGGGAGAAACGGGAATTGCCTGGTGGCCATATCTGCTAAACTGGTGAATGCAGACTCGGTAACAAGTAAGCGGGCATCAGGGTGCCGCTTTGCAAGTTCTATGGCAACTGCCGCACCAAGTGATACGCCAAATATAATAATGTTTTCTGCTTTTATTTTTTTTGTCTGGGTTAGGTAATCCCAGGCAGCTTCAGCATCCAAATAGACACCTTGCTCATTTGGGCTGCCCTCACTGCGTCCATAACCTCGATAATCAAATGACAGAACAGAAGCGGGAATCTCTGTAAGTGCAGCTGAAATGGATTTTCTATCGGCTATGTTGCCAGCATTGCCATGGCAATATAAGATGACATATTCAGATACTGCAGGTTCAAAATAGAATGCATGGATTTTTACATCATCCGCAGTTTGGATAAATACATCACTTACCGTAACAGTAGATGATGCACTTTGTTTTATCACTTCAGTCGTCCAATCTCCATCCGGGTATTTGGCGGGAATAAATATTAACTTGTTTTCAAAAATAACTAAAGCTATAATCAAGACAATATAAATGCAGGCGAATCGAAACAGGATCCACATAAACATTGTAAGCTTTGTTTGTTCTTTTTTGTCTGACATAAATATAGGATGTAATGAAATCAGTTTGTGATTCAGTCTTGAGTATAATTTATTTCAAAGTATAATTCGCGCCATGGAAAACAACGAAAAAAATTTCTGGAAAAAATTTGATAGCCCTGTTATGGCTTTGGCGCCTTTATCGGGTGTGACTGATGCGGCATTCCGTCGATTGTTTGCAAAATATGGTAAGCCGGATGTGTGTTTCACTGAGTTTGTTTCCTGCGATGGCTTGTGCTCCGAAGGGCGCGATCGATTACTGCATGATCTGTGGTTTGATGAAAGTGAACGACCCATATGTGCGCAAATCTTTGGTTCAAAACCTGAAAACTTCCGGGAAACAGCCGAATTAATTAACGAACTTGGGTTTGATGGAATCGATATCAATACAGGCTGTCCGGATAAGAATGTAGAAAAACAGGGAGCCGGATCATCGCTGATAAAAAATCCGGCATTGTTCAAGGAAATATTTGCTGCAACAGAAGAAGGGGCAGGGGGATTGCCAGTTTCAGTAAAAACACGTTTGGGTTACGATGAAAATATAATAGAAACCTGGCTTGTCGATATACTCGATACGAATGCGACTGCGGTTACTGTACATCTTAGGACGCGCCAGGAAATGTCAAAAATACCAGCACGATGGGATCAGGCAAAGGTTATTGCAGACATAGCCAGGCAGCATGACTCAGATGCATTGATTTTGGGCAATGGCGATGTGAATTCCGTCGAGCAGGCAATGAAATTGTGTGAAGAAAGTGGTGTGGATGGCTGGATGATCGGACGGGGAATCTTTGGCAATCCCTGGTTTTTTGATCAAGAAATAAATCCTGCTGAGATCTCTCTGGAAACGCGTCTGGAGGTAATGCTGGAACATACAAAGCTATACAGTGAACTTTTTTCCGACTTGAAAAACTTTGCATTAATGAAGAAACATTTTAAGGCCTACGCCAGTGACTTTACCGGTGCGAAAGAATTGCGTATCAGTTTAATGGAAAGCAATAGCTATACTGATGTGAAAGAGATAATAGAAACATTTCTCGCTTCACATAGTTAAATTGCTTATTTCTCTTTTTTATCGCCCCGATGATCTTTATCTCGTTTTTTAAGTTCTTTACCCCTTTTTTCATGACCTTTTCGTTTGCTGGAAATAAGTTCTTTCAGCCTTTGAAAATTCTGTTGTCCGAGAATCGTTTTGACTTTATAGAGAAACTGAATGCTATTTTTTTTCAAAGAGAGTTGAGTAGTGGATACTAATTCGAGAGCTTCTAACAATTTCTGTTCGCTAACATTTTCATTATCCAAATGTTCTTCGAGGTCTATTTGTGCCAATTGTGTTTGAGCAGTTAATTTGATATTGGACTTTCTGAATTCTAAATTAGCTTTCTTTAATTTATCGACTTGTTCTTCAGTGAGGCCAAGACCATCTTGTAGCAATTTGTTATCTTTTAACACGTAATTCAGGGACATGATAATTGGAAATAGAGAACCGACTTTTGAATTATGTTTTCCGGGTTTTTGCCTTTTGTCTTGCGCAAAACTCCCTTGAGTTAATAATAGGAAGGTAAAGATAATAAGTAGTCGTTGTTTCATCTGTTTCTCCAGGTTTTTTATTTGTTATTTAATTAAAGATGCCAGCAAATATCTTATTTTCAATAGTGGGATGCGTAGCATTATTAAAAGTTGTCAATGTCTCAGTTCAGTCTTGGAGCGTCGACGAACGGTCTCCCCATTTATTTCCGGCATAGCTAACAATGCGTTTCATAAACGCGCGGTCTTCTGTAGTTAATTTATTCCTACCAGTATATACATGCATAAATGCCAAGAGCTCTTTAATCCCGCACCATTTACGGGCATCTTTATACATAAAGGCAATTTCTTTACAGATGTAATATTTAATTTTAAATTTGGGCCGTCTTAAACCACTCGTACAATCGATGAAAAATAATTCCGGAGCAGTGTCTGAATCATAACGTATGAGGATATTTCTAAAGTTGAGGTTTAAGTGAAAATAGCCATTATCATGCATTTGTTTTATATAGCCCCCGAGCAGTCTTGCTGTTTTTAGACGAAAGGGAAGATCCTCATGAAAGCTTTTGAGCGATTCATCAAAGAAAAAATGTCTGAGATCTTTTGTATCTTTAACAAAATCCATTTCCAATTTTGCTTCAACGAGCAAGCCGATCTTATTGCGTTGCTGGTTCATTGTAATATTTTCAGGGCAAGGGATACCGATTTTTTTCATGTAAAGGTAATTGTCGTATTCACGTTTGGGTTTGGATTTGCGCATACGTTTGATTGATAGAGCCGGATAGGATCTAACGTAATCAATATTTTTTGTAAATTTTTTAGTCATATCATTTCTTTATTTGATTTGGGAAAATAGTCTGCTTCAGGTAATATGAAAGCTATCACAGTATTTAGTTTTCGTTATGGATTCATATAGTGCTTCATAAGAGCAATAAGTGAATCAGTTAATTCTTTCGACCCTATATTAGACCCGGCAGTAAGATTTTTATCATTCAGGCATTTAATGACAATGCGATAATAAACCTTGGATCCGGATGTCATCGATTGCTCTTTTTTTATTTCCTGGATTTCAGATGGACTGATATGCTTGAGTTTACCAATACCAAATAAACAATTCTTTAATGAAATTCCCTGGCTGTTGACAGAGATATAAGTAGTGGAAAAAATCATTTTAATCATCGCGTATACTAATATTAAATCAATCAAAAACCAAATTCCAAAAAATAACCAGGCCGCTTTTGTATAGAGGAAGAAAGTTATGCCTATCCAGATTGCAGTGAATATAAATAGAAATATTACAGTACTTATATTACGAAGCAGGGGGAATTTTATTTGCAACTTCTCTGCGGATTGCTGAATGATGACACGTTCGTCTTGGGCAATTTTTTCCAGAGAGATTTTTTCCGGGTCAATGGTTTCATTACTTGTTGTATTAATTGGGTCACTCGCATCTGTTTTAAATACAGGGATATTGAATCGTGCTGAATAATCGGGACCCGGCACATCCGCTTTTATCGTTAGCGTCCAGGAATGATTCGCAGTATCGCTATCGGGTATGTCATAGGGAATTTTCATCTCAAATGGGATTGTTTGGACATTTCCCCGGCTGTCAAATTGGTGAATTGTCTGGGCAGCTTGCCAAATAATTGTTGTATGGGTACGTCTGTTATCCCCACTGCCGCTTGTTGTTGTCTTTGTACAATCCAGGCTAATATCAAAGCCCTCTCTCTGATCAACATAACAGCTTGTTTCTATGGTGGCATTTAATGTTCCACCAAGTACAGCGGTGTGCCCGTCGATGTATAATTTGGATTCGCCGAAACGTCTTAATTTTAGAAATTGATGGATTGTCATAATAATCATTAGCAAGCCAATTAGTGGAAAAAGCAGACCAATCCAGGCTGCATTGTTGCCTTTTTTTATTTCAGCTGGAACCATAAATAAAACCGGTGAGGAAATGGCATTCCAAATTACAGCAAAAACAAATATGCCAATTAATGATGCCTTATTAGACGATGTGATAAAATCTCCTGACCATTCTGTTTTATTTTTCCATGGTGAATCCGGGTGTAGTTCCCTAAGCTTCGATTCTTTCTTGCTATTACGAAGGCTGTAAAATCCTGCCCAAATGATGCCATAACCCACCAGTCCGAAAACGAGACCAAAAATAAGTAAAAAGAGTATCATTCCAATACGAACGTCACGAATAATAACTGCCTCAGAGGGGTCTTTTGGATTGACATAGCATAGAACTTTATTTTCTTGTCTGAGTGTATCCAAACGGTGGTATTGGTCCTGCTGCCAGGATCCGATGTTATCTGAACCCACGCCAAAACTTATTTTGCTGCTCGTATATTGCCTTTGCTACGATCTTTCCTACAAACCTGATGAACAAAATTGGATTCGAAATTGCATTCAAAATATGCATGAATGTCTGGTACAGGTAAACAAATCAAATAAAATGTTTTGTAAATAGTCCAAATGAAATGAAATACTCGAAGAATAAAAGATGGTCCTTATTGACATATGATGTTTC
>JABSQK010000160.1 GCA_013215875.1 Lentisphaeria bacterium | reverse complement strand
GTAGTAGTAGGCATGTTTATCATTATAGAAGAATGGGCACAGTCATTTGGTGGTTTTATAATAAAGGCAGGGGAATTGCTCAAAAAGGTGGCAGCCTGGAAAAATGGTTGAGAGTGGGTCCTCATAATGGCTGGGTGAAGGAAGGAGATAAATATGTTAGCGAAGATGGAAAATGGATCGCATTTTCACAAGGGACAAAAAATTATATCTGGGAAAAAATCTGGTATGATGATTATTGGTTGAAACATCAGTGATAACCCGTATAAAACAACACGCTATTAATTATACAAGATCTCAAGCAAAATCACTCTGATTGCAATATTTTTTCTAAAAAGTGGGTCCAACAACGAATAAAAGTGCGCTTCTCGCGTTATAAGAATTAAAGAATGTCTTCTCTACGAAGAAATGTGGGTAGTTTACATAATAAAACAAGACTGTACATGTCTGAAGACAGCCTTTGTATTATTTCATGAACTAATTATAGTTCATGACAAATTATAAATACGGGGTATAAATATATTATGCATATAAAAATAGTGAGCTTCTTTTGCCTTCTTAGTCTGATGATGGCTGATGTTAAAAAAGAAGTTGAGCAAGAAAAAAATGTCGCCAGAAACTTGATCATCCTATCGACTAAACGCTTTGCAAAAGATATGGAAGACCCCAAGGCAATAATCTTGATGAAAATGGCCATGATTCTCGACAATGATAATGAAGAAGTCATCCTCACGAATCATTCGTTTCAAAATGGCAAAAAGATAAAAGCACTAAAAGGTGGAATGACTGAAGCTAAATTTTTTAAAAATTTTGAGAAACGGACAGAGTATCTTTACAATAAGAGTAAAAAAAATAAACGCCTCCAAACACTCGCATTTCTATATGCGAAAGTTCTTGAACAATTTATCCCAGGGAGCAAAGCGGCTATTATTACAATTGTAAAATTAAAAGATGATATGGATGTGGAATTTGCAGACTTACTTGATGCTGAAATGTCCATTGAAGATATGTTTGTCGATAAAAAAACAACACGTAGGAAAACATCAAAAAATGTTACTAAGAAGGAAACAAAAAAAATTGATCTGCATGGTTTAGATCTGAATTTGAATAAACTTAGACAACGCTACAGACTTGTTAAAAAAAGTAGTCTCTGCAAGAGAAAGCTCAGAAGCTGCAATAAGCATATTTACGTGTATAAGGCAAACGGCACCATCATATATTGGTTCAGTGGTAAAGCCAGGGGTGTAGGCCAAAATAGTTCTTCACTCAAAGACTTCTTGGATATTACATCGGATTCACCCTGGATAAAAAAAGGTGACCAATATGTCACCAAAGATAAAAAATGGATCGCATTTCAATACAAATATAAATATTTCATCTGGGAAAGATTGTGGTATGATAGCTGGTGGAAAAAGAATATGATGTAACTTAAATCTCAGTCGATTTAAGTACTACATTATCAATTAAACGCGTATCACCAACATAAACTGCTACAGCAAAAACTGATTGCTCAAAAACCATTTCCAATAATTCCAAATGCTCAACAGAGCGAATTTCTGCATAGTCAATTCGAAGACCAACCTGCTCCGCAGTCTCAAGAAACCGCCTAATAAGTGCACTGCACTGTTTTTCACCCGACTCATAAAGTAACTCCGCAGCATGCAAAGACTGATTGATAAGCAGCGCAGCCAATCGCTCATCCGCAGACAGATACTGGTTTCTCGAACTCATCGCCAGTCCATCCGCTTCACGAATAATGTCGCCCTCGAGAATTTCAATTGGAAAATTCAGGTCGCGCACCAAACGCTTGATGATAGACAGTTGCTGAAAATCTTTTCGGCCAAACACCGCATAATCAGGCAGACAAATATTAAATAGTTTTGCTACAACTGTTACTACACCGCTAAAATGACCGGGGCGTGATGCGCCGCATAGAGACTGCGATAAGGATTCCTCACTCACACCGATACTCTTATTTTTATAATACATCTCGGATTCACCAGGGAAAAAAATACAATCCACACCGGCAAGTTCACATGCAGTCTTGTCAGCATCCCAGGTCTTAGGATAGGTATCGAGGTCTTCACCCTCCGCAAATTGCGTCGGGTTTACGAAAATACTCACCACCACACGATCCGCTTTATTTTTGGCAATATCGACTAATGAGATATGCCCCTGATGAAGATTCCCCATGGTCGCGACCAATGCGATGCTCTCACCCGACTGCTGCCAGTTCCTGCTTTGAGCCTGCATCCCCGCTACAGATTCAATGACGATCACTTAAACGATTCCTTGTCAGAGGGAAACTCACCGCTGCGTATATCCGTTGCATAAGCATCAATTGCACCGCTGATAATATCTGCCAAGTCAGCATATTGCCGGGCATGCTGTGGTTTGAAATCAGCGTCCATGCCAAGGATATCACTTAATACCTGAATCTGCCCGCTGCATCCAGCCCCGGCACCAATACCAATCGTCGGCACATTCACAGAGTCGGTTATCTTTACGCCAAGATCAGCTGGCACACCTTCAATTACAATCGAAAAAACACCTGCTTCTTCAAGGGATTTTGCATCATCCATCAAAGCCGAAGCCTCGTGTGGTTCTTTGCCATGCACATGGTAACCACCATCGGAATTCACATGCTGCGGAAGTAAACCAATATGCCCCATTACAGGTATTCCCAAACTCACCATCTTGCGAATTAATGGCGCCGCTTTTTGCCCGCCTTCAAGTTTCACAGCTTGCGCACCGCTCTCTTTCAAATAACGACCCGCATTTCGAATACTCTCATCATCATTTATTCCGAACGTCATAAATGGCATATCGCCTACAAGAAAAGCCTGCCCAATGCCACGACTGACCGCCGCTGTATGATGCAAACTTTGCTCAATGGTCACTTCCAAGGTGGTCGCATAGCCAAGCGCAGTCATGCCAAGAGAATCGCCAACAAGAATTATATCAACAAAAGGATCGAGGATTTTTGCTTGCAATGCATCGTACGCGGTAATTGCTACGAGTTTTTCGCCAGCTTTATATTTAGACATAAGGCTGCGAATCGTTGTTTTCGAATCAGCCATGGGGTGGTCCTTTAGCGTTCAGCCATTGGCGTATAGGAACGTTCTGTATAGCCAGTATAAATCTGACGCGGACGGCCAATTTTTGCAGTCGGGTCACTGGTCAATTCTTTCCAGTGCGCAATCCATCCGGGCATACGCCCAATAGCAAAAAGTACGGTGTACATTTCCACTGGGAAACCCATTGCCTTGTAAAGCAAACCACTGTAAAAGTCCACATTTGGATAAAGCTTGCGGGAGACGAAGTATTCATCTTTCAAAACAAGCTCTTCGAGCTTCATTGCAGTCTCAAGCAAAGGATCTTTTCCGGCAGCAGTATTCAAAACATTTTGACAATATTTCTTAATCACCATCGCACGCGGGTCGAAATTCTTATAAACACGATGACCAAAGCCCGATAAACGGAAGTTGTTCGATTTGTCTTTTGCCATTTCAATATATTTATGTATATCACCACTCTCATGAATCTTTGCCAGCATCTCCATCACCGCCTGATTTGCCCCGCCATGTAATGGGCCCCACAAGGCCGCAATACCACTGGATATAGAGGCATACAAATTTGCCTGTGAGCTACCGACCATACGCACAGTAGATGTCGAACAATTCTGCTCATGGTCCGCATGAAGAATTAGCAAAACATTCAAAGCTTTCACCTGTTCATCATCAAGCTCATAATCACTCACAGAGGAACTAAACATCATATTGAGAAAGTTAGAACAATAGCTTAAGTCTTTACTCGGACGAATCACTGGCTCTCCAATTGATTTCTTATGCGCAAATGCTGCAATCGTACGAATCTTGCTTATCAATCGAGCTCCGCAAATATCGATTTCTTCATCCATCGAATTTGCCGATACATTTGGATAAAAGCTCGAAAGCGCATTCACCATCGTACCTAAAATGTTCATTGGGTGGGCATCTAAAGGAAAATACTTAAGGAAGTTGCGCATATCTTCATGCAATAATGAAAAGCGATTTAACAATCCCGAAAAACGCTCGGCTTGTTCTTTAGTCGGTAAACGGTCGTGTAAAAGTAAGTAACTGGTCTCGACAAAATTAGAATGTTCACAAAGGTCTTCAATAGAAATACCACGGTAGCGAAGAATCCCCTTTTCACCATCAATGAAAGTAATTCTACTTGAACAACTTCCGGTATTCATAAAACCATTATCGAGAGTAATCAGCCCGGTCTCTTTTCTAAGGCTGCCAATATCAATACCTTTTTCAGATTCACTACCCTCAACCACATTCAGTTCGAGGGATTGATCTCCATAAGTCAAAGTTGCCTTGTCAGACATAGTATAATTCCTTCCATCGCGTCGTAAATTCAAATTCAAATTAAATAATAGTTCGCTGTAGCTTGTATGCAAATAACAGTCGATTATACTATCGAACACACCGAAATCAATAGCGACTGAGCGTAGAAGTACATATTTTATAAATTCATAGAACGATAGGAGAAAGCCGTGATTTGTTACCTCGAAGGCTGTCTTCAAGAAAAAGAACTCAGTCGCATCGTCATCAATGTAAACGGCATCGGTTACGAACTTCTTATCCCCATGTCCACTTACGACCACCTTCCGCAAATTGGCCAGGATATGTCGATCCACACCTACCTGCATGTCAGGGAAGATGCCCTGGTACTATTTGGTTTCGCCTCGGTTAAAGAAAAAATGCTCTTCAATATGGTCTGTTCAGTTTCAGGTATCGGTCCTAAAATTGGCTTAAATGTCCTCAGCTGCATGTCAGTTGAAAGCTTTTGTGCCAATATTGTAAACCAGGATGCCAAAGCATTAGGGAAGATTAGCGGTGTTGGTAAACGCACTGCCGAGCGCATGGTCGTCGACCTCAAAGGCAAAATTAAAGATATCGAACCGGCCATCGCCATTACTGGCAAGGATAATACAAAGGGCAGCGTATCAGCAACCACACAACTCAGTATGAACCGTGCCGCCGAAGATGCTGTAAACGGACTCATCGCACTCGGAATAAAAGCCGATGCCGCACGTGAAGCCATTCATGAAATCTATGGCGCCAGCGAAGACAAAGAAATTACCGCCGACAGACTCATTCGTCAGGCCCTAACCAAGATAAACAGTTAATATGTCAGACGAAACAGAATCATACCTCCACTCACATCTCAATAACAAAGAAGAAAGTTTTGAGCAAAGTCTTAGGCCCACCTCCTTTAAAGACTATCCGGGACAGGAAGATAAAAAAGCGCAACTGCAAATTTCTGTGCAAGCTGCAACTGAACGCGAAGAACCACTTGGACATCTGCTTTTAAGCGGGCCTCCCGGATTGGGAAAAACCACCATGGCGCACATTGTCGCCAATGAAATGGGCCGCAACATCAAAACATCATCTGGACCGGTAATCGAAAAACCCGCCGATCTTGCTGGACTGCTCAGCGCTCTTGAATACGGTGATTGCTTGTTTATCGACGAAATTCACCGCCTCTCGACAAATGTCGAAGAATACCTCTACAGCGCAATGGAAGACTTTTATATCGATATCATACTCGACCAGGGTGCTGGTTCGCGTTCCATCCGTCTCGATCTAGAACAATTCACCCTCATTGGTGCCACCACACGCCAGGGCTCAATTTCTGCACCTATGCGCTCACGTTTCATTCAGGATATTCGCCTCGACTATTATCCCGCCGATATATTACAACAGATCATCATTCGCTCAGCCGGCATACTTAAGGTTGATATCGATGAAGATGGCGCCAAGGAAATTGCCAATCGCAGCCGTGGTACGCCGCGTATTTCCAACAAACTCCTGCGCTGGGTTCGCGATTATGCCCAGGTAAAAGCAGATGGCAAGATTACTCAGGAAATTGCCAATGCCGCACTCGAGATGCAAAAGATCGATGAATTTGGACTCGATGAAATGGACAACCGTCTGCTCGAGGCGATCATCTATAAATTTGAAGGTGGCCCTGTCGGATTAAAAACCCTCTCTGTCGCCCTTGATGAAGAAGAAGCAACCATATCTGAAGTCATCGAACCTTTCTTAATACAGGAAGGATACTTGAAACACACACGACAGGGACGTGAAGTAACAGATAAAGCACGCAAACGTTTTGGACTAGACCCGGGAACTGGCAGCGGCCAACCAAACCTCCTATAATGCTTGCAAAAAAACATCTGCCAGTCTGTTTTTTTCTCATTATTTTTTTCATTATTACACTGCTCACTATCGACGATTATGGACTCGGGAACGACGATATGGGCGAATTTTTCATCGGCGACCGCTATGTCGAATATTACACAACACGCGATAGCAAATACCTCGACTTTGAGATTCACGAAGGTAAAGATGGCCGAAAAATTGACTATTACCAAGATGGCAAACATCCAGACTGGTATGCCTATGCGGGATGGCAGCTTCTTCATCCCATACATGTTTGGCTGGTTGGGCCTGTCCTCTCGAGCATCAGTAAACACATCTTCTATTTTACATTCGGTCTCGACCCCGTAGATTCACACCGTTATTTTCTGCTCCTTATCACATGTGGAATTTTGGCATTGCTTTACCATTTTTGCCACAAATATTTCAATTGTTACATTGGGCTTTATGCGGTTGTTCTTCTCGCCTTACTACCACGATTTTGGGGGCATGCCCATCACAACATAAAAGATATCCTCAATTGTTTCACAACCCTTCTCTTTCTCTTTTTGTTTATTAAAGCAGTACGTCACAAATCACCACGTTTCTTTATTTTTGCGGCACTTGCATACGGCCTTGGCATGGCCACAAAAGCAAATATTCTGCTCATGCCATTCATCGTCATTCCCTACTTTCTTATGGTTTTGCACACAAATAAATCCCAAATTAAATCATGGTTCAGTAAATCACTGGTCATATCCTATTGTCTTTTCCCCATCATTAGCTTTCTCATATTTTTCTTACTGTGGCCTTACCTGTGGATCAATCCGGTCGATAAAATTTCCGCCTACATCGACTATATATTCAATCGGGGATTTAATAATGACCGCCCCTCATATGCGGTATTTACTACACTTGCAGCTATACCAGCCGCCATACTGCCATTCACATTTGCTGGAATATTTTTCGCCATTAGATCAATTTATTTGAAACGGAAAAGTGCTTTATATCTCCTGTTGCTGCTTTGGGTGGTCATTCCACTCGGCCGGCTTTCAATGCCAAATGCTGCAACGTACGATGGTGTGAGATTGTGGCTTGATGTTTTCATTCCATTGATGATCCTGTCTGCTATTGGGTATGAAAACACCATAAAAAGACTTTTCAATTTACCTAGTATCAAGGCGCTCAACCCTGTTCGCAAGCAGCTAATTAGAATGTTCGCCATCTTATTCATTTTGATTCCTACACTCAGATGGACCATAAAGAATCATCCGTTACAGATGCTTCATATGAATCCTATCGCTCAACAATTAAATCCTGAAGCGAATAAAGCGCGGGATTATTGGACACTTTCCTACAGGCTTGGTCTTCGTTGGCTAAATGAGTATGCTGACAAGTCATCACTCCTTATGATTGGTTTTAATCAAAATGTTGTTCACCCGATGAAAGCGTTTTGGATTAGAGACGATATAAAAGTCATGCGTTTATTTATATATCAAGGAAGCAATAATCTTATCAAGGAAAATCTCCATATTATTAACGACTCAAAAGGTGCAGTCTATTTAATGACAGTTGACAGTCATATGAAAGAAATAAGCATCGTCAACGAGATCCGGCAACAGAAAAATCCCATTCATACAATCAAACACAAGCAACAGGTCATTCTAGAAATTTTCAAACTAAAATAAAACGACAAAAAGATACTTTTATTATTAGTTTTAAGTAAATAAAGGGACAGGTGATTTTATTTGACAAACTATCAATAGAGTTTATTGTATGGGAAAAGGAGATAAACATGCGGATGAGGCGGATGAAAATTCATACTCGTGATACGTTTTATCATGTGATGAATCGATTGCCCCGGAAACGGGCGGATTCTAGGGAGATATTCGATACGGAAGATAAAAGCTACTTTGTTAAGCTTATGACGAACCTTACAGGGTTCTTTAATGTGGAAATATCTTCCTACTG
>JABSQK010000016.1 GCA_013215875.1 Lentisphaeria bacterium | reverse complement strand
TCGACAATTGGATCGTGCTTGCGCTTAATAAAGATTCGCTTAAGCTGAATCGTATTGCGAATGTTTTCTTTCAATTCACTCTGGGTTTCCAATTCATAGTCATCATTGCCATGTGCGGAAATGTGTTTGATAAGCGGATTAATAAAGTCCACCAGCACACAAATTAAGTCGGTAATTTCTGCATCAAATTGCATGCGTTTATCACGGAGTTGCTGCATGAGGGTTTCGAATTCATGAATGATTTCTTCAAGGTTGCCAAGTAGCAACATGCCAGCCTGGCTCTTTAAGGAATGAAGTAAGCGAAAAATTTGGTTTACGATCGCATTATCGATATCTGCACTTCGATCATGCACCTGTTTGAGCTGAATAGTCAGAGATTCAATTAATGCCATGTTTTCACGGGCATCGGTGAGATATTTGTCCAGGACTTCCTGATCAATCGGTGATGCCATTTTTTATCCAGTCTTACTTTTTTCGATTATCGGAAGCACCTTATTCGTAAGATCGTCTTTATTTACAGGTTTTACCAGGTAGTTATTTGCCCCATGGCTTATGCATTCCAAAATGAGATGCTTTTCTGCCTCAGAGGTACACATAATTACAGGTATGGTTTTATTTATTTTACGAATAATTTTCAGCGTCTCCCTGCCACTCATTACCGGCATGTTTATATCCAGCATAATAAGATTATAACTAAAGCCATTCTTCTTCAACATTGCGATGCCTTCTTTCCCATCATTCGCTTCGTCAATATCGGTAATACCAAGACTGCTAAAGACTTTTATCTGAGCAAGTCTGTAGGCTATCGAATCATCTATAAGTAATATTTTCATAAATCTCTTCCGCTTATTTTACTAGATTTAACGCAGATATTATGCCAGAAAGAGAGAATTAGGAAATATTTAAATGAGTGCTACTTTGAACTAAAATTCGCTGTATTCCTCAGGGTGTAAGATGCTGTCGTAGATAAATATGATAGAAATAAGATACATAGGGATAACTGCAAGCATGCCGACACCGCAAGCCAAACACCCAAGAAGCCAAATGGGTATAAATATGATATAAAGCCAAATCATTTTCCACATATTATGAAAGGCAATTTTGAAACTTAGATGAATTGAGTCCATAATTGATTGCTTCTGATGCAGGATAAATAATGGCACAAAAAACATTACAACCATTAGCACCAGGAAGACAGCTAGAAATACAATGTATAACAAACCTACAAATATAAAGAACACTAGTTCCGGAATGGTATTTTCCGCTACTAAATACATACCTAAAAACACCAATAATCCCAGTGGTATAGCCAATACGATAAACGGTATAAAAATGGTCGCGAGATGGGCGACAGTTAATGGCCCATATTGCTGAAATCCGACAAATACATCATTCGGTGTTGTGGGTTGTCCTTTTATTACTTTGTAAAGATAGAACTCGTAGCCGCCATACAGAGGTCCTTGTATAAAAATTTGTATGCACGGACCAAGGTATGGAATAAAGCCTATGCCCATCATGATGCCCATGCTTATCAGTGTACCGACCAACACATCCTGAAAATTATTTTTTAGGATCTCCCAGCTCATAGTCACACATCGAACAGCCGGTAAGCGGGATTTTTGACTGCAAAGCGTATGCAGTCTGCCCAGATCAATCAGTTCATCATCGAGAGAAACACCTTCTCTTATTGACTGCACCAGGGTCGGTTTACATCCGGCACAGATATATTTATTATCGGTTTCAATGATTTCCGACTGTGGAAAAGACTCTTTGCAAATGGCACATTTGAACAGTGTCGTATCAGCTCCAAGCGCAATCGATGGGTCAGGAGCTTCTTCCGGGGGTGGAGATTGTTTTATGCTGTGTTCAGTAGTATCCACCATAACTTTGCCATACGCTGCCCAATCGCTCATCTCTTCATTCCAGATGAGCGATTCGTCATTTATAATGCCATCATTATAAAGGCCGACTAATACATCTTCAGCAACCGGGCCGAGTTGTTCATTATCTTTGGCGTAGTACCAATCCATTATTCTTTTCCTTGAGCTAGCTTAAGATTCTCGAAATACTTAATAAATCAATTGAAAAACGATATTTTCTTGTCATACTGGAAAAAAAGAGAAATTACCTTGGTCGATATCAAACTAGACAGTATTACGAAATCCTATGGGTCCACCGTCGTGGTGGATAATACGTCTTTAAACATCGGGTCTGGTGAGCTATTCTTCCTATTAGGTCCCAGCGGATGTGGTAAAACCACCCTGCTGCGAATCATTTCCGGATTATTAGAACATGATTCCGGAGACCTTTATTTTGACGGTGACTGTATAAATGACCTGAAAGCTGAAAAACGCGATGCGGCGATGGTGTTTCAAAGTTATGCCTTGTGGCCGCATATGACAGTATTTAAGAATGTCGCCTATGGTCTCGAAGTGCGAAAATGCACGAAAGAGGAAATCCGCAAACGCGTGGGCGAAACATTGGAGATGGTGGATCTTGCCGGCTTTGCGGATCGTCATCCAGGCTCGCTCTCTGGTGGCCAGCAACAGCGAGTCGCCTTGGCGCGGGCAATAATCGTTCGCCCAAAAGTTTTATTACTCGATGAACCTCTATCAAACCTCGATGCCCGTTTGCGAATTTCCATGCGCTCAGAAATTCGCCGCATCTGCAAAGCATCAGGATTAACTGCTATCTACGTTACCCATGACCAGGCAGAAGCATTGACTATGGCAGACCGCATTGCTGTAATGAATGAGGGAAAAATTGAACAAATAGGAAAACCCAGGGAAATATACAAACAACCAAAAAATCGCTTTGTCGCCAACTTTATAGGCGAATGTAATTTTATCGATGCCGTATTTAGCGACGGCGTATTTAAAACTCACTTTGGTGAATTCATTACCGATTCACACAATCTGGACTACGGCAGTAAATGCACCTTGGCCATACGCCCAGAATCTTTTCGAATCGGTGAAGCGAACGATAAGCAGGAAACATATACGCTCAGTGAAACGCGTTATCAGGGTGCGATTGAGCAATTCGTTTTCAAAAAGGAGGACCAGGAACTATTGGTTTCCGAGTCCAATCCTGGAATCTATCAGGAAGGACAAAAATACAGTCTGTCAGTCGAACCTGAAGACATCATTGTTTTCGACCCATGACAAAGCGCATCATACTCAGCCTTTTACCACTGGCCATTCTATTACTGATCCCTGCCCTGAGCCGCCAATTCTTCGCAGACAATACGGCAAACTTTGATGGCGACCTGCATTTGGTTATCAGTACCCCGCATAATGAATCTATCCGTGAAGAGTTCAGCCATGCGTTCAATAGCTACTATAAAGAAAAGTACAATAAGACAGTCACCATCGATTGGCGCAGCCCGGGTGGAACCTCAGACTGTGTGCGCCAGTTAAACGACCGCTTCTCCGTAAGCTTCGAAAAATACTGGAAGAAAAAGCACGGCAGCTGGGATGCCAAGCTCGCCAAGGCATACAAAAATTACAAACTAAAACTCGATGATCCTGCCATAGATCCCTTAGAGAAACAAGCCCGTGAAGAATTCCTCGCATCAACTGTTGGTATAGAAATCGATATCTTTTTTGGCGGCGGCCAATACGACCATAATAAACAAGCCAAGATGGGCCATGCTGTCGACGCGGGTATGCAAACAAAACATCCCGACTGGTTTGATGAAAAAATCATCCCGCAATATTGCAGCGGCGAAACATTCTACCATAGTAAAGGCGCTTATTATGGTGTCTGTTTATCGTCCTTTGGTATATGCTATAATAAGGAACGGGTGAAAGTACTAAAGCTCAATGTCCCTACTCGCTGGGATGACCTGGCAGATCCCAGCTATTACAATCAAACTGCAATTGCCGATCCAACAAAATCCGGGGCCATTACCAAATGCTTCGAGATGATGATCCAGCAAAAAATGGCCGAAGCATTATTACGCTATCCTGATGATACGAAAAGAGCGCATCAGAACGGTTGGTCACAGGGACTCAATATGATTCAACGCATTGGGGCAAATGCCCGCTATTTCGCCGATGCCTCGAGCAAGATACCGCGCTCGGTGGCTCAGGGCGATACTGCTGCCGGGATGTGCATCGATTTTTACGGCCGGACACAGGCTGAGTTCACTGCATTTCAAACGGGCAGTGAACGACTTAAGTACATTACCCCGGAGGGTGGATCCTCTATTAGTGTCGATCCCATACAGCTCTTGCGCGGCGCGCCCAACCGTGAACTGGCTATTGCCTTTATTGAATTCTGTTTAAGTAAGCCTGGCCAGGAATTATGGAATAATAAGCTTGGTACAAAGAATGGTCCACTCCGATATGCCTTGCGGCGCCTGCCGATTCGCAAGGACATGTATACCGATGTCTATCGCAAAAATATGATAGACTCTGATGAAGATCCCTATAAACAAGCCGTTTCCTTCGAATATCGCGGTGCCTTAACAGGCCCCTACTTTGGCTTGATTCGCAATTTTATAAAAGCTATGATTATTATTCCTGTTGATGACTTAAAGACTGCCTGGAAAGCCATTATCGATGCCGGTGGACCCAAAGCAGTTCCGCAAGCCTATGCGGCATTCACAAAACTCCCTTTTGCCTATGCAGAGGCAAAAGAGGCGCGCAATTCCCTCGGCGGTGGCGTATTGCAATCGCACCAGATAATTAAAGGCTGGGCCCGTTTTTTTGCAGAAAACTACAAAGAAGCGACTCGTCTGGCGAAAGAATCAAAGTAGCTGAAACTCGGCATGAAGTATATCCCTGGAACGCTGAGCCCCTTCCTGGGAACGCTGAGCTCCAGCTCGGCAATGAAGTATACCTGGGAACGCTGAGCTCCAGCTCGGCATGAAGTATACCTGGGAACGCTGAGCTCCAGCTCGGCAATGAAACGAAGGTGAACAAGCATTCAGCTTACCAAGCACTGCTGGCTTTATTACTTCTAGTTTAAAGACTCTTACATGCTCAAAGATGCTTACATACTCGTTCGCCTCTGGCTCACCAAGTATTAGGGGCTCGTTCGCTTTCAGCTCACCGAGCACTAGGGGTTCAGCAAGTACTTGGGGCTCGGCAAGACCCCCCCCCGGCGAAAGAATCAAAGTAACGGAAACGTTCGAAATTATCTTCCAGCTGATATGCTGGAATTGAACTAAAAACGGCTTACTGTTGCAGACTTTGCCACAGAAGGAACGGAATGGACAATTTTTATATAACAACACCTATTTACTATGTAAATGACAAGCCGCATATCGGCCATGCATATACCACCCTGCTTGCCGATGTTTTAGCACGCTATCATCGTCTCATGCAGACACCAACATTCTTTCTCACAGGAACGGATGAACATGGACAGAAAGTCGATAAGGCTGCAGCGGAACGTGGTGTAGATCCACAAGCCCATTGCGATGAATTTGTTCAGCGCTTCCAGGAAGCCTGGGTAAAACTGGGGATTAGCAATGATTCCTTTATTCGTACAACTGAGGAAAATCATAAAGCTGTCGTACAGGAAACACTTCAAGAACTTTTCGATAAGGATGAAATTTATAAAGCCGACTACGAAGGCTGGTATTGCACCCCCTGTGAAATGTTCGTTACAGAAAAAGATCTCGTCGAAGGAAATTGCCCAAATTGCAATCGCGAAATCGAACTCATAAAAGAAGCCGCATACTATTTTAAGATGAGCAAATACCAAAGCTGGTTGATCGATTATATAAATGACAACCCGGAATTTATCCAGCCCGACTTTCGACGCAATGAAACACTTGGCTTTCTCAATAAGCAGGACTTAAATGATCTGTGCATCTCACGACCAAAGTCACGCTTAAGCTGGGGGATCGAATTACCCTTCGATAGTGACTACGTGACCTATGTCTGGTTCGATGCACTGGTAAACTATATTAGCGGTATCGGCTATAAGCGCGATGATGAGCAATTCAATAAATGGTGGCCCGCATCGTATCATCTAATTGGTAAAGATATATTAACCACCCATACAGTCTATTGGCCAACGATGCTCAAGGCAATGGGTGTCGAACAACCCAAAACAATATTTGCCCATGGCTGGTGGCTCATAGACCAAAACAAAATGTCTAAAACAGATGGCAATGTAGTCAACCCCCTCGATCTTTGCGATCAATATGGTGTGGATGCATTTCGCTATTACCTCATGGCTGAAATGAGTCTTGGGCAGGACTGCAATTTTACTGAAGAATTATTTATCGACCGCTATAATAACGACCTTGCTGGCAACATTGGCAATATGCTCAGTCGGGTAATAAAAATGATAAAGCCTCATTTCGATGGCAAGATCCCTAGCCCTGGCAGCGAAGAAACTGCTGAAGACAAAGATCTTAAAGAAGCAGTACTTGGATCTGTGACAAAGATGGAAACATCCATCCATGAGATGAAGATCAATCGTGGGTTGGAAGATGCAGTGGAAGCAATAAAATCCTGCAACCGTTATTTCGAATTAACAAAACCATGGGCATTAGCGAAAACAGATACCGACCGCCTGGCGACTGTACTCTACAATGCAGCCGAAGCCTTGCGCATTGTCAGCGGTCTGCTCTATCCGGTCATCCCCGGAAAAATGTCTGTATTGCGACTATCACTTGGCCTTGCAGAAGATAAGCTGGAACCGGATTTTGCGCAATTAAAAGAATGGGGCAAGCTTGTTCCCGGTTCTCAAACAATTGAAATGCCCTCACTATTTCCACGTATCGATACGAAGGCTAAGGAGAAAGAAGTGAAAAAAGAAAATGCTAAAAATGCTAAAAAAGCCGAAAATATTGTAGAGCTCATCGATATCGATCAGTTTTTCAAAGCGCAATTAAAGACTGCAAAGGTTATCGAGGCAGAAGCAGTTGAAGGTGCGGATCGTTTATTAAAGCTGCAACTGGAAGTCGGCGATGAAACGCGCCAAATCGTAGCCGGTATTGCTAAGTGGTATAAACCGGAAGATCTTGTAGGCAAAACCATCGTTATTGTTTCAAACTTAAAAGCTGTCACCCTGATGGGTGTGGAATCAAATGGCATGTTACTCGCCGCCAAAAAAGGCAAAAAGAAACTCTCCCTGATTACCACCGACGATCCCGATTTTGCATCTGGAGCATCTGTCGGCTAGATACGGAAGATTCTTTGTCCTGCTGATCCCTGGGACCGCTAAGCCCCAGCTTGGCCTCCCCCTAGTGCTTCGCGAAACCCACTCTTCATTCAAACACTTAAAACTGCAGCTCTGCTGCCGCCTGGGTACGCGCCCGGCTCGAGCCTGTGTGAAAAACACCTTAGTGATCTTGTTTTTAGTTTATTTAAAATCCTATTTCCTTTATGATTTATTATGGAGTATATAAATGAAATTTATTAAAGGTGTACAACGGGATGAGGTGCTGCTTC
>JABSQK010000159.1 GCA_013215875.1 Lentisphaeria bacterium | reverse complement strand
CAGTTTCCCTGCAGACCATCTATGACGATTTTTAGCTTTTCTTCAGATGTCCATTTTCTACGTTTCATGTTCCATTTCCTTTGATTTTATAGTTACTATACTACATTATTTTAGGAACGTCTTAAATGGGAGCAGTATATAAAGCAGTGTTACATTCAATACGACTTATATGAAGATACGCTTTATTATGCCAGCTGCGCCATCGATTTATTAATACAGGATGGAACCCAGGATGCAGGTCCACAAGACATTGATGAACTCATTACGGAATTAACATTCATTCATTCTCTAAACCAAAAACACTCAATATACGTAATAAAGAAGAGATTCGATATATCTATAAAAAATAAATCTATTATTTTTATTAAACTGTCGTATCAGGCATAATAACTGCGAAGAATTACTTGAATATGAGGTAAATAATTAAGGGAAATAAGATGAAAAGTGAAGATATAAACCCATTTATTGAAGGTACAATATCAACCTTCTCTACAATGTGCAATATTACTCCCATTCGAAATGGCAAGTTGTTCCTTAAACAGGGAATAAGCCCCACTTTTGATTTAATCGGTTTTCTGGGTCTGTCGGGAACTGTCAGAGGAGCATGTATACTGTCAATGCCAGCTGAAACAGGCATGCAGGTCGTTACTCGTTTTATAGGTGATGAAATATCCGAAATAAATGCGGACTTGCTTGATGGATATGGCGAACTCATCAATATCATCGCTGGAGCTGCAGCTGGAAAGTTGAATGGACGCATCACATTGGCTTTGCCGACAGTCGTCGTTGGCAAGGATCAGCTTTTACATTCCAAAATTGGAAATCCATTTGTCGTCGTACCCATGCGTTTTGAAGAGTGGGGTGAATTTACAATTGAAGTTTGCATGGAGGATGTTTAATGAAAGTATTACTAGTTGATGATTCAAGTACAATGCGTAAAATACAAAAAAATGCGTTGAAAGGTATGGCATTTGAAGAAATAAAAGAAGCCGAAAATGGACGGGCAGCGATCGACATATTAAAAGAAATAAATTTTGAAGTTTCGTTTATGATCTGCGATATCAATATGCCTATAATGAGTGGTATTGAAGCGTTGAAGGAAATACGGGCGATGCCAGCTGGACAAGACCTTCCTATACTGATGTGTACATCTGTTGCAGATAAAGGGCAAGTAATCGAAGCCATTAAATCCGGTGCCAATGGCTATGTGGTCAAACCATTTAAACCCGATGAGCTTTGTGCAAAAGTGACTGACCTAATAGAGAAATTTAACATTAAATAGCAGATAAAGAATCATGGGGTTGCAAACACAGCGTATAAATCAATTCGTGTTTGCAGATATGGACTAAATCCATATAAAATCTGAGGCCATTGAGTAAAATCAATGGCCTCAATTCGTTTAAAGACTGAACTCTGGTTGATGCAAATTCAAAAAAGAAAGTCATACACTATTTGAATAATTTTATTTTCTAGCCTGGTTAATTCATAAATCTCATAGCGGAAGGGCTAAGTGTAAAAGTAGCAGTCATTTGGGGCTGCGTGCCGAGGCACGCCAAAATCATCGTCAGTTCAAGTGACTGATACTGCAACAATTCGCACTTGCAGTAGATGGTTTTATAAATATCCAAGCTAGGACATTTCCACGGTTGTTTCCTGTCCTGCTTTGATAAGTGTATTTATTTTTTCAACCAGGTCTCGTTTATCATAGGGTTTTGTTGAAAATTCATCACAACCAGAATCAAGACAATTTTTCTTTTCCGATTCCATTACATTTGCAGTTAAAGCAATGATTGGAATTGTATGCTTGGTCTTACGAAGTTTTTCAGCTAATTCAAAACCATTCATTACAGGCATTTGCATATCGAGTAGCAGACAATCATAAGTATTTTCTTTAATAAGATTATAAGCTATTTGACCATTTTCTGCAATCGTAACAGAACCAGCTTCGACATTTTTTAGGAGCCTCGATATAAGTTTTTGATTTATACCATTATCTTCTGCAACGAGTATATCCGGTTTATTAATTAACATGGCATTTTTTTCTATATCGGGTATCAAGCACTCGGCTGCCTGGGCGGATTCCACTAGTTTAATGTCTTCAGTTTCCTCAATTTCCATTATTAAGGAGAAACGACTACCGACTCCAGGTGCCGAACTTAAAAGTATATCACCATTCATAAGACCTGCTAATTTTTTGGAAATGGCCAGGCCCAACCCCGTACCGCCAAATTTCCTGCTGGTGGATTTTTCTGCTTGGGAATAGCTGCTGAAAAGTTTCGATTGCTGGGTCTCAGATAATCCCGGGCCAGTATCGCAAACGGATATTTCGAGTATACCCATTTTCTTATCAGATGGGCGGTAATTCAATTCAATGCTTACAGTCCCTTCGGAGGTAAATTTTATCGCATTACTGCAAAGATTGAGAAGGATTTGCTTGATGCGTACAGGATCGCCATGAATCATCTCAGGAAATGGATATGTATAATTCAGGTTGAAAACAAGACCTTTTTCTTCTGCCTTGCCAATCAGTAGCATTTTTGTATTTTCGATTAGTGCATGGATATCCACAGGGATCTTTTCCAAATCAAATTTTCCTGCTTCAATTTTTGAATGATCAAGAATATCATTTACTATCTCAAGTAGATGATCGCCGCTATCTTTTATAATATTTACATATTTTTGATGATCATTTTTACTAAGATCATCATTTAACAAAAATTCACAATAACCAATTATGGCTGTAAGCGGGGTGCGAATTTCATGACTCATTGTCGACAGAAATTCGCTTTTGGCATTGTTTGCTGAATCGGCTTCCATTTGAGAAACATGTAAGGATTTATTTTTTTCAGTAAGCTCTTCCTGTAAGCGGTATAATTTCATGTGTATTTCGACTTTCGCTTTCAAAACATCAGGTTCAACAGGCTTAAATATATAATCCACCGCACCTGTCTCGTATCCTTTTATTACATTTGCTTTATCTTTATTTATCGCAGTTAGAAAGACAATTGGAATCTTTGCTGAGTGAGGATGTCCAAGAATAATTTCTGCTGTTTCGAAACCATCCATACCCGGCATTTGTACATCCATTGAAATTAAGAAAAAATTGTTTTTCATTATTT
>JABSQK010000158.1 GCA_013215875.1 Lentisphaeria bacterium | reverse complement strand
GCCATAGCTTAAAAATTCATTTTCTGTTACCCCAAGATATGTTTTATAGTAGGCGACATACTTATTAATAAGATGAGTCGAAAAGCGTTCATTCCCTGCTGGTACAGGGGTGTGCGTGGTAAAGACAGTGGAACACCAAACCATTTCCTGAGCCTGGCTGTATGACAAATCCTGAGCCATAAGAACTTGCATGCGCTCAAAAATAAGGAAAGCAGAATGCCCCTCATTTACATGGTAAATTTCTGGTTCAATGTTCAATTTTCCGAGAGTTTTTATGCCACCAATTCCCAATAAGTATTCCTGCCGAATGCGTACTTCCCTATCCGAATCATAAAGCTGTTTGGTAATATCCCGGCCGTATTGATTATTTTCCTCGAGATTCGTATCCAATAAATAAATTTTTATACGACCAACATTTACTTGCCAAATTTGAAAATAAACATCCTCACCAGCAAGACTGACTGAAAGCTTGTAGGGTATTTCCTGTTCATCGCGCATCAACTCCACCGGCATACTATACCAGTCATTTTCCGGAGTTCGTTCATTCTGCATACCTGCTGCATTCAAATGCTGATGGAAATATCCTTCACGGTAAAGCAAACCAATTCCCACTAGTGGCAATCCAAGATCGCTGGCCGATTTCATATGATCACCAGCGAGTACGCCCAGGCCTCCAGAATAAATGGGCAGGCATTCATGTATGCCAAACTCGGCACAGAAGTAGGCAATGTCTACTTTTTCTGCCTTACCATATTTCTTATCGTACCAGGTCTCACGATCCATATAGTCTCTAAAATCTGCATACACCGCACTTAGCTTGGCAAGGTACGCTTCATCTGCAGCGGCCTCGTCCAATCGTTCCTGAGAAATCAGACAAAGCATACGTACCGGATTTCGCCCACTCTCTTCCCAGCACTCCGGGTCGAGCTCATGAAAGAGTTCGAGAAATTCCGGTGTCCATGCAAAGGACATATTATAGGCAAGTTTGTTCAAGGATTTTAACGGTTCAGGTGTATCAGGTAATACGGTAAAGGAGCGAATCTTCATATGGCATATTCCTTATCGAGTGATTTTACCCGTTCAATTAAATCATTTAGAACATTGCTGTAGACAATATACGCTTCATGCGGTGTGCCATACGGGTTGAAATACCGATGCACATCGCCATCGCTAAACCATTTTGTACACATGTAATAAAAGTGGTCGGATGTTTGCAAATTTCGCCAGCAATCAATAAGTTCCGGATCCTTGCTCTTCATCACTTTCTTTTCGAGTGCATAAATATTTTCCAGGGAGGAATCCTGCATGGAATTACCTCTCCAGGCTGTAAGGTCGCGCTCAAGATCTGCCCAGGAAACCGGATTTGGCATATCGATCTTGGCCACAGGTTGGCTGTTTTTAGCAATTTCAGTTGGTGTTTTAAAGTTCATATTTTTATACTTGAGTACTTCATGTGGCAAATGCTTGAGAAATTCGTGTATGCCGGACTCAGCCCACTGATGTTCGCCAAATGTTTCGTAGTCCATAAAAATATTCACCACTTCGCCATTGCCTGCAACTTGCTGAATCGAAGCCGCATATTTCTCTGCAGTAACAGGGTAGCCCGGCGAACGCACATCTGAAAAACGAAAAGACAAATCATCGGACAACTTAAAATTGCGTAAAAGCAATTTTAATTTATAGGATTCTTTTGCTTGATACACAAAGTTGGGTGTGCGCCAGCCAAGTATACGATTCGCTCCCTCGGTAAGAACGACATCGTAACCCATCTTTTCAACTTCTGCAGCTACTTTGTTATCAAGTATAAGCTCTGTATTGCGAAAAGCTGTGGGCTCATAGTCAAATAACTCTTTAATCTTTTTACGGTGCAATTCGACCTGCTCGCGAAATTCTTTTTTCGAATAATGAAATGCCAGGCTATGGTAATAGGTTTCGTTGAGCAACTCGACACAGCCAGTAGCGACAAGCTTTTGAAAGGATTCCAATACATCAGGTGCATCATTTTCGCACTGCTCAAGAAAGGTTCCACTTAATGAAAAGCAGACTTTGAACTGGCCATCTAATTTATTAATTAACTCAAGCAGTATTGCATTGGAAGGTAAATAACATGAGTTGGCAACTTTGCGCAAGATACCCCGAT
Source organism: Lentisphaeria bacterium (assembly GCA_013215875.1). GTDB lineage: Bacteria > Verrucomicrobiota > Lentisphaeria > JABSQK01 > JABSQK01 > JABSQK01. Next base: position 1,685 of record JABSQK010000158.1, on the reverse strand, counting down.
TCAAATCGCTATTTTCATAATTTGGATCATCGCCAATATTAAAGAATCGATAATCATGGCGAAGGCGTTTGGGCTGGTGCACCTGGAAATAAAGACATACACTAATCATTTGCAAAGTTCCTTATAATGTTCTTCAATTTTAAAGGCCGCCGTATCCCAACTAATTCCATCGAGACATTTGGCATCTTTTTCAGCCAGTTCTTGAGCAAATTCGTCATTAGTCAAAATTTCAATGATTGATTCGGCCAGTTTGTCCACATCCCAAAAGTCTACCTTTATGGCATGCTCCAGCACTTCTGCAATACCTGATTGTTTTGAGATAATGATTGGCACATGATAAAGCATGGCCTCAAAAGGTGTGATACCAAAGGGTTCAGAGACTGATGGCATAATATACAGATCGCTCATGGCAAACATTTCTTCCACTTCAGTGCCGCGTAAGAAGCCTGTAAAATGAAAGTTCTTTTGCATACGTAATGCTGCTGTACGTTCAATCATGCGCGGCAGCATATCTCCAGAGCCAGCCATAACGAAACGAACATTCCCTATTGCTTTGCTTACTTTTGCAGCAGCTTCAATAAAGTATTCGGGGCCTTTTTGCATGGTCACACGACCTAGGAAAAGAACGATCTTTTCATCAAGCTTCTTTTTTACTTCCGAGCGCTCCCTCGTTTTGTCTTTACTTACAGCATTGTGTACCACAAATATTTTTGCCGGATTTATATTGTAGAATGAAATGACAGTATCTTTAGTCCGCTGGCTCACAGCGATAATCCGGTCGGCATTTTCAAAACCAAATTTTTCCATATCATAAACTGCCTGATTTGGGCGGCTGCCACTGCGGTCATATTCTGTTGCATGGATATGGCAAATTAATGGCTTATTGCTGCTTCGCTTTGCTTCCACAGCAGCAGGATAAGTCATCCAGTCATGGGCATGAATAATATCAAAATCTTCTGAAAATCCCAGTTGGCGACCGACCACCGCGTAGCGACCGATTTCATCCATAAGGGTATCGCCGTACTTTCCGGAAAATGGCAACTTACCCTGGTAGTTATCTGTTTTCTCAATCAGCTCAATCAGACGGGTATTTGTTCCTTCAGTAATGATTTCAAAATAGTCTGCTTCGGTTAGATAAGGCTGTAGAATTGAATCGATCTCAATAAATTTAACCGTTTGTTCATCAAAATACCGTTTAAAATGAACCCTTGAAATGGAGATCTCCACTTGATCCGCCGGCTGAATTCGAAAATTTTCATTTCCGTCTGCGGCGCCTTCCACTTTGGGCATAACAAAGGTAATCTCTGTGCCGTGCTCACATAAGTGATCCGTCAGACCTTTGCAGGCTGTACCCAGGCCGCCACTGATATGAGGAGGAAACTCCCATCCGAACATTAAGACCTTCATTTCTTTACCGCTCCTTTAATCATATTCCAGGTACGAATCACTTCTGCCAATCCCCATGCCTGAGCAAATGCGCCCTTGGGGCTATGGGGTGGATCCGCATTAAAAATTTCCGATATGGCACCTACACATGCAACGGTGCAATGCTCTGTAAATAAGGGAATAAATGTGTCATAAATTTCCGCCTGGTCTGCTTTCACATCGTCGGAAACATTGAGCACTGCTTCTGCATATGCCCCAATCAACCAGCTCCAAACCGTTCCCTGGTGGTAGGCAGAGTC
>JABSQK010000157.1 GCA_013215875.1 Lentisphaeria bacterium | reverse complement strand
ATTTATAAGGATTACCTGCAGTCAGATTTTACGATTGTCCATCTCGAGCCCAGCTGCTTCACCGCATTCATCGATGACATACCCGATCTTGTGCAAACGGATGATGCAAAAAAACTCAAAGAAAAAAGCATGACATTCGAAGACTACCTCTTATCTATACTCGATGATACTGAAATTAAATGGTCATCGAAAACACAAGATGTTTTGTATCATGCACATTGCCATCTTAAAGGGGAGGGCATGACAAATAATGTTCTCAAGCTGCTCGAAAAAATTCCCGCCATCGATGCCAAACTCATAGATAGCGGCTGTTGTGGTATGGCCGGCGCCTTTGGTTACGAAGAAGAACACTACGAGATATCCATGAAAATTGCCAATCAGCGACTCTTCCCTGCCATCAAAGAAGCCAGTGATAATACTGTGATTGTTGCCAACGGGCACTCATGCCGTTGCCAAATTTATGATGGACTTGATAAAAAAGCCGTGCATATTGCTCAACTACTGGAGACACATCTCAGTTAAGGAGATAAGGACAGGATGAAAATAAAAAATACAGATTTACTTAAAGAGTGTTGCTACATCAATGGACAATGGGTATCCGAAAACTCTGGTGCAAAAATGCCCGTATACAATCCAGCCAATCAAGAGATCATTTCACATGTGCCTAAGATGGGTGGAGACGAAACTCGCATGGCCATAGAAGCAGCAGATGCTGCACTGCCAGAATGGAAAGCAAAAACTGCCCAGGAACGATCCGAGATAATGCTGCGCTGGTATGAGCTGATGAAAGAGAATCAGGAAGACCTGGCAATCCTCATGACCCTAGAACAAGGCAAACCCCTTGCTGAGGCACGTGGCGAAATTGCCTACGGAGCAAATTTTATTGAGTGGTTTGCCCATGAAGCTAAACGTATTTATGGTGATATGATTCCTGCCAAATCCACCAGCCAGCGTATCATGGTAATCAAGCAACCCATCGGAGTGGTCGCAGCAATCACCCCTTGGAATTTTCCCAGTGCGATGATCACTCGCAAGTGCGGACCGGCACTAGCCGTCGGTTGTACCATTGTCATCAAGCCATCACCAGAGAGCCCACTTTCAGCCCTGGCGCTTTGCCAACTGGCTGATCAAGCAGGTTTCCCCCCAGGCGTTATTAATTGCATCACCGGCGATGCAAAAAGCATTGGTGCTGAAATGACCAGCAACTCCATCGTCCGCAAACTGTCTTTCACTGGCTCTACTGCAGTAGGTAAACTGCTTCTCGAACAATGTGCCAGCACTGTGAAAAAAGTATCACTCGAACTGGGTGGCAATGCCCCATTTATCGTATTCCCCGATGCCGATCTCGACCTGGCAGTAAAAGGCGCCATGCTATGCAAATTTCGCAATACTGGACAAACCTGCATTAGCGCAAATCGCTTTTATATTCACACAGATATCCACGATGCATTTGTCGAAAAATTTAAAACTGAAATTTCGCAATTAAAAGTGGGTGATGGTTTCGAAGCAGATGTGGGTCAGGGACCATTGATAACCCAAGCCGCTTTCGACAAGGTGTCTGCCCATGTGGCAGATGCCACAAAGAATGGTGCTATCATTGAATTGGGTGGTGCAGAACATGAAAAAGGAGGCACCTTTTTTCAGCCCACATTGCTTACAGGACTCATTGATTCGATGCTGATTAGCAAAGAAGAAACCTTTGGACCAGTCGCTGGTATCTGCAGATTCTCATCCGATGATGAAGTAATCAAGCTGGCAAACGATACCAACTCAGGACTCGCATCCTATATTTATACAAAAGACTTAAGCCGCGCCATTCGCATCTCTGAAGCCTTGGAATACGGTATGGTCGGTGTAAACGAAGCAGCCATCTCTAGTGAACTCGCTCCCTTTGGCGGTGTGAAGGAATCCGGCCTTGGCCGTGAAGGATCACACTATGGAGTAGATGATTTTCTCGAACTGAAATATGTTTTACTCGGTGGAATTTGAGCCACCTCAACTATAAAGCATAAACTCTCAACTTAAATGCAACCTTGCTTTTCCTTTTACATCATTTACATTTTAATAAAAACTAAATGGGCATTTATGAAAAACTTATTTATCTGGGCATTGCTAAGCACATTTATTTTTGCTGCAGAAGCGCATAAGACTGGCGAATTCCAGACTAAGTTCAATGAAAACAGCCCGTATTCGGATATTTCCAAAATGCTTGAACTTCAAGGTTTTGTGAGGATCGATGTAGCTAAATACGTGGCAAAGACGAAGAAGCCATTAAAGGAAGGGCGAGTATACGATATAAAAGAAGAAACATATGAGCTGTATGTTCCTGAAGCTTACACAAAGAAAACACCACATGGGTTATTTGTCTTTGTAAATGAGGATGATAGTGGAGAAATTCCTGCTCATTTTAAAGCGACTATGGATAAACATCGACTGATTTGGGTTTCTCCAAACAAGTGCGGAAATAAACAATTTTTATCCGGCCGGCGAATTCCCCTTGCGCTGGATGCGGCCTGGAATATGAAGAAGCTTTACACTATCAATGAAGAACGTATTTACATTAGTGGTAAATCCGGCGGTGGCCGCGTTGCAAGTATGATGGCACCTGGGTATCCACAAATATTTACGGGAGCCTATTATATAGGTGGGGCAAACTTATGGGACCGTGTTTATCTTGCTGCGGGCAGGAAAGGTAAGTTCTGGTATGGTTTTGGTAAAACGAGCGATGAAATTTATGATGATTTTATGGAAAACAGCCGAATCGTTTTTTGTACAGGCAGCGGCGACCCAAACCGAAAGCAATCGAAGATATTTTATAAGATTTATAAGAAAGAGGGCTTTCAGGTAAAATTGCAGGATATTCCCAAACTTAGACTAAAGAATCCAAATGCTGAATGGTTCGAAAAGGGAATAAAATTTCTCGATGCTCCCCTGTTTAAGTCCGCAAAGAGCAGCTATAAAAAAGGCATCGATGCCTTAACAGTAAAAAAATATGCTTCTGCTATGAAGCATTTGCTTAAAGCAAACAAATTTGGTATTGCGAAAGCAGCCAAGCCGATTGCATTTATTCAGGATAAAGTTGATAAGGAAAAGGCTGTATATGACGAACTCTTAGCTGCTAAGAAATATTACCAGCTGGATATACATTTAAGCAAAGTCATAAAAAAATACGGCACGGCAGCAGCATTTACTGAAAAAGCAGAAGAGGATTTATATGACAATGAAGAAACGAATAATGAAATTCTCGCTTGGAAGGAATATTATAAGTATAAAAAAAGGCTGAAAGAGAAATCAACCTTTAAAGGTGCACTTAGAAAACTAGCAGATATACTGGATGATTATCCGGGTACACAGGCCGCAAAAAAAGTTGATAAAACCCTCGATAAATACCGCAAGAAAAAATAGATTTGCCCACTTTTTATTCCTGGCCTAATTACGAGCCTGCCCAGCCTCATGTTACGTCTTGCCCAAAGTAATCAATTGCGTATATCCGTGTCGTTATGGGAATGATTGAGCGTACAGTTTAGGCACAAATCGCCACATTTAGGTAAAATTAAAAATTGGCAGTAGATCTTGTAGTTTTGCGTAAATATTCTTATAATGATACTAATTAGGTAAACAAAAGATGATAGTTATGAGGCTGGAAACAAGCTAAGTAAATTTCTACCCTCAAATCTGTTACTAAATGAGAAACGAGGTAAATAATGAAAACCTTTTTTATCTGGGCAGTAACTGGCACATTTCTTTTTGCAGCAGAAGCACATAAAACCGGTAATTTCAAAGCAATTTTCAAAGAGAATAGCCCCCATTCTGAAATGTCTAAAATGATTAAGATTCTTCCATTTGCCAGGAAGGATGTGAAAAAGTATGAAAAAGAGAACAAGAAGAAAATTTCAAAAGGGCATACCTACAAAATAAAAAATGAATCGTATTCTGTTTATGTTCCTAAAAATTATAAAGCGTCTAATTCATATGGTTTATTTGTCTTTATCAGCGCCTCCGATAGTGGCAGAATCCCCCCTTGGTACAAAGCAGCTATGGACAAACATCGAATAATCTGGGTCGGTGCAAACAAAAGTGGTAATATGGAATTTGAAATGGGCCGCCGTATTCCATTGGTACTGGATGCTGTCTGGAATATGAAGAAACTTTATAATATTGATACTTCCCGTGTTTATTTAATTGGAGTAGCAAGTGGGAGTGTTGTTGCTAGTAGAATGGCCCCATCATATCCAGATATATTTAACGGTGCTTTTTATATAATTGGCGTAAATTACTGGGAAAAAGTTGATGTTCCTGAAGAGAAAGGACAGTACTGGCCCGGTTTCGGTAAAACGAAAAACAGCATTTATAAGAAATTTAATAAAAGCAGCCGGATTGTTTTTTGTACAGGTATCGGTGATATGAATCGAGAACAAATGAAAATAGTATATGAATTGTATAAAGAGGAAAAATTTCAGGTCAGTATACTGGATATTCCCAACCTGGGACAAAATATACCAAAGGCAATTTGGTTAGAAAAAGGTCTAAAATTCCTGGATGCTCCATTCTATAAGTCAGCCAGGGTCACATATAGAAAAGGTGTGATGGCATTAAAGAAAAAGAAATATTCTTTGGCTATGCAGCATTTTTCAAATGCAGAACGATTTGGCGTAGATGAAGCAACAAAAAAAATAAAATCTATCAACAAAAAATTGGCTGCGGAAAAAGTAATATCGGATGAGCTTGCAGTGGCTAAAAAATACTACGAGCTTGATCAGCACTTAAGCAGAGTAATAAAGACCTATGGCAAAACAGCAGTATTTTCGATAGAATTACAAGGAAAATTACGGACCAATAAAGTAACCAAAAATGAAATTCTTGCCTGGAAGAAATATTATAAATATAGAAAAGGCTTAAAGAAGAAAACAACGAAAAAAAGCGCCTTAAAAAAACTTGCATCTATTATAAAAGATCACCCCGATACAAAAGCTGCTGAAAGAACCGAGAAACTGCTCGATAAATTCCGCAAGAAAAAATAATAGAAAGCCAGTCGCGCCTTGGTGTGGAATCATAATTTATATACTCTCGTTGAGAGCTTCCAATAAAGTACGCCGAGCTCTCCGAGCGCGGTTATTACAGATAGATGATCAACTATTTTCTATATTCGCGTACGAAGAGCCCAAGCTACTGATTGTAAATTCCCTTAGAAAATTCCAAAAACGACATTACATTTACTCCTATGACAAAAACCGATTCCATCACAACACCAGGTCCCATGGTCCGTATTGCGGATTTGCTGTACCGTGCGTTGAAGCTTGCCCGTCGTCGCTGGTATGTCGTACTGGTGCTTGCGCTGATATGCGCATCGCCACTTATGATAGTGTTGTGGCGGGTACATAAAATTAAGTCAGGAATTGCGCAACTAATAGAAGACAATCCTCAAATTGATGACTGGAGTGATACTTTTATAGCTACTGTAGATCCTGATAATCCGAAATCAAATTTGGATATTGAGGATTATGAAGACATCATTTATTTACCTCATTTAAAGGGATTGAAGGAACTAGATTTTCTCAAAAATACGTTCACAAAACATTTGGAATTAAATCTTTATCATCATCAAGTAAAAAATATAGGTGCCCTGAAAGGGATACCATTACAAAAATTGATCT
>JABSQK010000156.1 GCA_013215875.1 Lentisphaeria bacterium | reverse complement strand
GAAGATATCACGAGCAACACAATTATTTTCCGTTTGTATACGATCATTACCAATTATGACCGATTCCTGCCCACCGAAGACTTCTTTACGCTTATTATTTAGCTTGTCTACACGTTCGAGAAGATTTTTGTTTAATGCAAGTAATCGATTGCGTATGACATCGTACGCTCCACCTTCCAGGTTTGCCTCACCCTCTTCAGTTTCTTTGATTAATTCTGCCTCTTCAGACATTGATTGCCCACCTTTCAATATGAGTGTTCTTTCCAACAGTGAACACGATCGATATTTGCCATTCTTTCATCTCTACCGTCCAACTGTATATCAGCTTCAACCAAACTACATGACCACGCAATAAATTCAAACAGCTCCGACCGCAAATAAAAGCTAATTTTGAACTGGAACTATAGAAAAGGAGAGTCTAGCTACGTTCTGGGAAGTAGAGAATTTTATTGTCATTAATTTTCGGGAATATTTTATCCTGCGGCTTGTGTATGCTGCCTTCTTTTCCGCAGGTGATATGTATATGGTAACCGAGCCAGTCTACCAGCAATATCAGGTGTGGGCCCATGTCTTCCACAACGGTAATTGTTCCTTCATGTTCGCCACCATCTACAGCAATGTCTTCCGGACGAATTCCCAATACGCCTGACTCAGACTGATTCTCGCTGGCATTGGCAATTTTATCGCCACTCGCTGTAATCCATGCACCCTCTTTATAGTCTGCATCGAGCAAATTTATTTGTGGATGTCCGAGCTGGCGTGCCACGATAGTATTGACTGGGTTTTGATATACCTCAGTGGGCAATCCTGTTTGCAATACCTTCCCTTCGGATAAAACGACAATGCGATCGCCCATCGATAATGCTTCTGCCTGATCATGTGTCACATAAATCATTGGTGTTCCGAGTTTGCGTTGCAAAGCCACAAGCTCCACACGTAATGACTCACGCAATTTTGCATCAAGATTTGTCAGTGGCTCATCCATTAAAAAAACACGCGGCGTACGAACAATGCAACGACCAATCGCCACACGCTGCATTTCCCCTCCAGATAATTGTGTCGCTTTGCGATCCAGCAAACGGCTGATGTCCAAAAGCTCTGCTGCCCAACGAACTTTTTCATCAATTTCACTTTTTGCCATATTTCGTCCCGGCGCTTTTAAAGGGAATGACATATTATCATATACCGTCCAATTGGGGTATAAGGAAAAATTCTGAAAGACCAGAGAGAAGTCGCGCTGGGCAGGAGGCCAGTTTGTAATATCTTCACCAGCAAGAATAATCTGGCCACTATCTGGACTTTCTAAACCGGTTAATGTTCTAAGAAACGTCGTCTTCCCTGCCCCGGTCGGTCCTAAAACGACCAAAAGTTCATTATCATTTAGCTCAATATCTACCGAATCTAAAACGACTTCTCCATCAAATGATTTTGTCAGGTTTTTAATTTCCAGAAAGGTGCTCATATCAACTCCCCACTTACAGTATCGAAGAGCCGGGTATGTTGCGGATTGAAACTGAGCATTATTTTTTCTTCGAGCTGATAATCTGCTGATGCGTCTGCACGCATGATAATATTTCCAAAACCCGTTTCCATATGTATGATGCGGTATGCGCCCTGGTATTCATTCATTGTCACTGTGCCTTCAAGATCACCATTTTTGTCCGCATGAATAAATTCTGAACGGATCCCAAGGACAACTTCATCGCCCGGTTTTACATTTTCAGTGAGTGTCACAGAGCAATCTGAATTCTCAGCTTTTAAAAATAATTGGCCATCTTTTTCTGAAACAGATCCCTTGAGTTGATTCATACCGGGACTGCCGACAAAATTTGCCACAAAGAGATTGGCGGGATTGTCATAGACATCGTTCGGTTTGCCAATTTGTTGAATCAAGCCGTCTTTCATTACGATGATGCGGTCAGCCAAACTCATAGCCTCTTCCTGGTCATGAGTTACATAGATTGTTGTTACCGCCATTTCTATTTGCTGCTGTTTAATGTATTCGGCCATTTCCTGGCGTCGGTCTGCATCGAGTGTTCCAAGGGGCTCATCCATCAAATAAAATTTAGGATTTCGAATCATCGCCCGGGCCAGAGACACACGTTGCTGGTCGCCACCTGACAGCTGGGTGGGCTTGCGTTTCAGCATATCAGTAAGACCAAGACGCTTTGCAAGTTCTAGCAGGCGTTTGTTTGCCTCATCCTTGGGAATACCTGCTGAGACTAAAGGAAAGAGTATATTTTCTTTAACAGACATGTGCGGATAAAGTGCGTAGAATTGAAAGACAAAACCAATATCCCTATCACCAGGACGTAAATTTGTGCTATCCACAGTATCCATGCTAATGCTACCAGCGGTGGCAATTTCTAAGCCGGCGATCATGCGCAGTGTGGTCGTTTTCCCACAACCCGAAGGCCCCAGTAAGACGATGAATTCGCCTTTTTCAATTTCGGCATTAATCCCTTTTACCGCATGGGTACCATCGGGATAGGTCATTTCCAAATCGCTGAATGTTAGGAAGCTCACGATTTATCCTTAGGCAAGAGATGTGAAAAAATGATTTGGCCAATGGTAAAAAATATGATCGAAAAGAAACCGACTTTAAATCCGTGTTGCCAAAAGGGCTGTAGGATAAGGATAAAGCTAATTGCCATACCAATTAGCGTGAGCTTATCGAGTAGTACAAATATCTGGCCCTTTTTCTTTTGCTCGCTCATAGCTATCCTTTCACCGTCCCGAATGTCATACCGCGCAGTAGATGATTTCTAACTAGAGAAACAAAGACAAGAACCGGGAATACAAAGATTATTATACCCGCTGCAATCAGTGGCCAGGGTGTGCCTTCGATGAGCCCCTTTTGTCCGCCAAAAAATACGGGTGCAGTCCAGACGCCTTTGTCGTTATTTAGTATGAGTGCAAAACCATATTCATTCCATGCGGCGATTAAACAGAAGACCCCGGTTACTGCCATACCGGTCATCGCCTCAGGAATTATGATTTTGATAAAAGCCTGTAATTGCGTATAACCATCGACAAGGGCAGCCTCTTCATAGGCCTTGGGAATTTCATCGATAAAACCCTTCATCAACCATACAGCGAGTGAGAGATTAAATGCGGTATACAATATGATCATGCCCAGATGCGAATCATTAAGATTCATCGTGCGGTACATAAAAAGAATCGGCACCACAACTGCAAGTGGTGGAAGAAAACGTGTCGAAAGAATAAAGAAGAGCCAGTCTTTTGAACCGGGAATTTTAAAGCGGCTAAACCCATAGGCAGTGGATGTTCCCAGCAAGACCGCGCATAAAGTACTGATACCGGCAATTATAATGCTATTGAAAAGGTAACCAAGAAATGTGCGCTCGTTTGTATCTCCTTTTATCACCGGTTTGGAAATACGTTGAAACGATTCCTCTGTTGTCGCTTTAAATTCCATGGAATTTTCCTTATCTTCCTTTCCCGGAATAATTCTAAGCTGAGTTCCTATTGCCGCATCTTTCGTACGGATAGAGGTCATAAATACCCAGAACATTGGCAGCACAGCACAAAGCAGGAATAAGCCGATAACAACGCTGCGTATTATTTTACCAAACATAATTAATCCCTGTTCTGAATTTTATCTATGTACCGCGTGAAGACTGTGGCGATAGCAATAATTATTACCAGGACAACAATGGCATAGGCAGAGCCCTCACCCACCTGGAACTGTTTCATAATTTTTTTATAAATCATTGTGCTCACTGTTGCTGTACTTGATTCATTGGCGTTCGACAAGGTCATTACAAGATCGAACTGTTTGACTGCATCGGTAATCCTTAGAAGTACAGCGAGCATAATTAATGGTGCGGACATTGGCAGGGTGATGCGGCGAAAAATAGTCCATGGGCTGGCGCGGTCAATTTCCGCTGCTTCATATATATAATTTGGTATGGAGTTCAATCCGGCCATACATATGAGCATCATAAGCGGTGTCCACATCCAAACATCAACCAGAAGGATGGATGCAAATTTCCAATGCGCATTCCAGGCCATATTATTCTGTGCAAGATCTGTGGTCGATGTACCGGTAATTTTGGAGATGATTAAATTAATTACCCCTGTATCCTGTGAGAGCATGTTGCTCCAAAAAAGTCCCATGACTGCAGGTGATAAAAGCATCGGTACCAACAGGGCAATAATGATCATCGGTTTTAATGGAAACTTGTAGCGGTCACGTAGTGCCATGGCGCCAAAGAAGCCCAAGATCAATTCAATCGACACTGCAAGGAAAACAAAAAGCGTTGTGACACGCAGTGAATTGAGATATTCATTTTCTTCATAAAGCGGTGGTTTTTCAATCTTCTTGTAATCCGCAATCTGAGTTTTCAGGTCACTATATTCGTCGGAATTTGGCTCCAGGTTTAATATGCTGATTTCTGCTTTTTTAAGCTTCGTCTGATAATCGTTGTATTCATCGAGATTATCCTGGTAATATTCATCTTCTACGAGATTGAGGACTTTCCCATAGTTTTCGCCACCGATATTTTTCTTCTTATCTTCGCTGCCCATCTGGGCATCTGTAAAGCTTAAGAAGATACTGTAGAAGAGCGGAAAAATATTGAACGCGATAAGGAAGACCAGGGTCGGCCCTACGAAGCCCCATTTCATTAATTTATTTCCTGAATTTAACATAAGTTTCTGTCTTAGTTGTTTGGTGATTTTTCAAAAGCCCTAATATTGTCTTAAACGCTTAAAAATCAATAATTAGGTAATTTTCAATTGCAGAAACTTGAGCAAAAAAAAGCCTGCTTCCATTATAGAAGCGGGCTGAAAGTGTGATAATTCTTATTTATTTTTTTTATCGAATGTTGCCTGATGCTTCTTGGCTATATCATTTAATGCTCTTTTTGATGTCTTTTTGCCAGACATTGCTTCAGGAAGATGCTCCTGTACAGCATTCAAAAGTTCGGCATACTCAGGAATATTCCAGAAATCGACTAGTATCGGCAGTGATTCTTTGAATGCCTTATTGTAGGGTGATTTTGTAATATATTTCGGGTCATTCATTACAGACTTACTGCATGTGAAACAACCCGGGTTCTCGATCCACTTCATCTGTGTTTCTTTTTTATTAAACCAGCTAATGAACTTTTTTGCAAGATCCTGTTTTTTCTTGCTGGTTTTTGTAGAGATACTGAATCCCTGTCCACCTAGACTGGCGATTGCTTTAGCGCCTTCTTTTAGTGGTGGAATTGGCATATACTCAAGATCCCATTTTTTCTTTGCACCAACTTCAGCTATTCCTGGAAAGAAAGCAAAGAATGTCATGCAAATCGCAGTGGATCCATTTGTGAATTTTTCAAGAGACCCACCATAACCAGCTTTTGCTAATTCTGGCGAACTTGTTGCAAGTAGTTTTTTGTAGAAGTCGAGTGCTTGAACAGCTTCTTTGCTATTTACGACTCCCTTGGCTGTGTATTTACCACCTTTGACATTTCCCCATTTACCACCAAAGGCATAAAGAAAATTCTGGTAGGTCATTGTTGTCGCATCACCATCGCCAAACGCAGGGCTTACCCATCCATTGATTTTTTTATCGGCCTTGTGGATTTTCTGAGCGGCGGCAAGGATATCATACCAGGTCTTAGGTTTTTTGATACCATGTTTTTTGAAAAGATCTGCACGGTATACGATACCAATTGCATCTGGCTCACATGGAGCAGCCCAGATTTTTCCATCTGCAGTTTTGCATAGGTATTTGCTGATTGATGGAGCGATATCGGACATATCAACACCACCCTTCTTTACAAACTCTGTTAGATCTACATACCAGCCTTCTTGTGCAGCTTTACCCAACCATTGGCTATCGCCTATGAGGATATCGAAGTCCGTAACCTTATTACCAAATTCCTGGAATGCTTTTATCTGGAATTCTGGCCATGGGATTTGTTTTACTTCAACTGGAATACCTTCAGCTTTGGCAAATTCTGCCGCGACTTTTTGCAGACCGTCAGCGGGTGCCCATTGCGCCCACCAGATAACTAATTTGTCTGGATGTTTACTTTTTTTCACAGCAGCGTAAGCTGTAGTACAACTGCTCATATAAAGCAGACCTGCAACGACGAGCAGGATTTTCATCATGTTCTTAACCATTATTTTCCCTCACGTTTGTGGGTTATGTTTAACTCTGTTAAATGGAATTTTAAATTCCGCTTATTAAAAGCCGAATAAAATAGACCCAATAAAAAAATTGTCAAAGAATGAAAAGGAAAGTTTGTAGCCCTGGTTAATTCATAAATCTCGTAGCGAAAGGGCTAAGTGTAAAAGTAGCAGGCATTTGGGGCTGTAAGATGGGGGTAGGTGTGCCGAGGCACTCCAAAGTCATAGTCAGCTCTAAATTGACTGATACTGCAACAATTCGCCCTTGCAGTAGATGGTTTTATGAATTCTCCAGGGTAGAGAATTGGAACGGGTTTTAATTCTATTTGAATACCAATTTACTGGTGAAGAATTGTTAAAGAAGCTCGGTTTATCGAATCAGGGTTGCCCCATCTTGAAGTGGTCTTCCATATCAGTTTTAGAAAATCCCTCAGTGAATATTGCTAATTCATCAATCACACCATCAAACTGTTTTGTTAAATCTGGGTTATTGCCAATATAAACGTTTACATTACTATTGCGGTCGATAGAACCTGTAAGGGACGTAGATGCGACTTCTACACCATCGACATAGAGTTTAAGATCAACGCCATCATATGTCATTGCTACCTGGTGCCAATCACCAATTATCAAAGGCCCTTCACTTGCAATCAATGTCGTAGTTGAACCGTTTGTTTTAAGACGCGCACGTAAAAAATGATCGTCTCCTGATTTAATAGTGCTTAGCATAAACCAGTGATCATCCACGGCTGAACCTGTTGCTTTGGAAATAATTCGTCCCTCAGGATTGGCAAATGAATTGGGCTTAATCCAGGCAAGGATAGTCATCTCTTCCGAATTCGCATACGTTTGTTCCAAATCAAATTCGCCTGCGTATACGTAACTTGGGTCTCCACCGAACACCATTGCACCCTTATTCGTCCACCGCCCATCTACCCGATTGCGTGTACAATTAGCTAATGTACCATTATAACGGCTTTGTTCATAGTGTGGTATGTCATCGGGTCCAACAGCAACATTTGTTAGTTTAGTTTCTTCATCAGTATCTTCGAAGCTATAATAAACCAGAAGAGCACCGTGTTTTTTCATATCATGTTGATAGCCCAGCCATCGTGCATATTTGGCTTTGGCTCTGGCTTTACTTAATGCGGGAAGCAACATAGCGGAAATGATTGCAATTATGGCAATGACAACTAATAATTCAATGAGCGTAAACCGCGAGCGAAACCGCCGATTACGGAACTGGTCTTTGTTAAAATTCATCCATTTTATTTTCATAAATCTGCCTACCCAATAAAATTTCAATCCAGAGGACTCAGAGCTATCAAATTATCTAAACTGAGAGTCAGTTTCATTTGCTTAATTATTTAGCTTTACCAGAAGCCTTTCTAAGTACAATAGGTTATAGGTAAATACCCACAAAATTGCAATATTAATCAATATTTTACCATTGAACCCACTATTTAAGGATATCGGATTAAATGTGCATATCTTAAGCACAACAGGGTATTTGAGCTGCTTAAATTTGACAAAATGGGTTTCTGAAGCAATAAGTAGTATAAAAGAGCAAAAGAATGCGTACAATTCATGTAATACTTGATTCATTGAACCGCCATTACCTGTCGATATACAATTCTGAGGCTTGGGTAAAGACACCCAATATAGAGCGTTTGGCGGCACGTGGAATAAGTTTCGACAATCATTGGGTGGGGTCTCTGCCCTGCATGCCTGCACGTCGGGAAATGATGACCGGGCGCTTAAATTTTCTTGAGACCAACTGGGGTCCAATTCAGCCCTGGGATAAATGTTTACCCGAAATTCTACGCCAGGAAAATGGAACATACAGTCACTTGATCACCGACCACTATCATTATTTCCATGCCGGCGGCGATGGCTACCACGATTTATTTACCAGTTGGGAATTTCAGCGTGGGCAGGAGGGGGATGCCTGGCGGCCAATAGTTGAGGGGCAAGCAGCACCGGAAGGCACCCGTGGAAAATGTTTAGATCGAGGCGCT
>JABSQK010000155.1 GCA_013215875.1 Lentisphaeria bacterium | reverse complement strand
GCATCCATAAAGCACCTGAATGGTAGCGACTTTCCCCGCCAGGAGCTCTGTACCGCATTGAACACTTACAATAAATCGATTGGGAACAATGAAGCTTTACCCGCCATCGAGAAACTTGCAGACAATGCTGTCGCTGTGGTGACGGGCCAGCAATCGGGTTTGATGAGCGGTCCGCTTTATACTATCTATAAAATCATCACCAGTATTAAGCTCGCGGCAGCAATTGAAAGCGATAAAAAAGTTCCCGCAGTAGCGATTTACTGGAATGCCAGCGAAGATCATGATCTCAGCGAAATTCAACATGCATTATTTCCTGAAAAACGCTATACCGCCGAGTTTCCTAATGAGGGTATTGCTGCAGAAGCACTGGATGCTGAAAATGCAAAAGCAGAAATTGCTGCCTTTCTTGAAACTGTTCCAGATGATTTTAAAGAGAAAATTGAAACCCTGCTGACCCATCAGCCTGAAAAATATGGTGAATTCAGTTCGTCAATCATTGCGGCTCTTTTCAAAGACTACGGGCTGATAATTCTTGAACCAAAAATCCTAAGACCCATCGCTAAGGAGTTGCTAAAAGAATTCGTTAGTAAAAATTCAGCGATTCGTTCTAGTCTTGAATCATCGGCCGCGCGATTGGAAACATTGTCAATTAGTGCAGCATTTACAAACCCGGCCACTGGGCTTTTCCATATAAATACAGATGGTAAACGCCGGCAGATTCGCCTTGACGGCAAGAATTTCTCAATCGATGAAAACGCCTATACAGAAGCAGAATTGCTTGAGTTAATTGATAGAGATGCAAGTCGCATATCCACATCTGCGTTTCTCCGCCCAGTGTTACAAAGTAAGATAATACCGACTGTTGCCTATGTAGCAGGGCCTGGCGAATACAAGTATCATCTGCAATTGAAAGACCTGTTCAATCTTTTCGACACTGAAATCCCTTACCTGCATATGCGCAATCATGCCACATTGTTTTCTGGCGCAGAAACTCGCAACCTGGAAAAACTTGGCATCGGGAAAGCGGATATTTTTCGCGGCATAGAGGCATTTTATCAAAAGGCCGAATTACCGGAATCCTACGAAAGCAAACACCGTGATACAGAGAACCAATTCAAAGCTGCAATTGAAAGCTTGTCAAAAAACATTGGAGAGCTGGCCGGTGATAAAGTGATTCAAGGATTTGAAAAGCGGCTTAATGATGAAATCCAAAAAGTGCATAAGCGCGCTTCTAAAGAGTATCAACGGCAACAGGAAACCGATAATAATCGTCTAGACAAACTCTTCAAAACACTCTATCCCAATGGTCCCCAGGAACGCAATATAAATATTTTTTATTTCCTTACAAAAAATCCGGATTTGATTAGATTATTAATGGAGACACTCGAACCAAATGAAGAGCGCCATTATCTGATTGAATGTTAAACGGACTTAAAAAACGATACCTTGTCTTTGCGACCTGCCTGTTCTTTTGCGCATGCAACGGAACTAAAATAAAAAATACCCCCAAAACCATCAAAACCATCTGCTGTTTTGGTGACAGTCTGATAGCCGGAGTCGGTGCTGGAAGCGATGAAACGAAATACCATAATCAATTAAAATCGCTGATAGGAATCACGGATATTACCGCCAATGGAAAATCAGGAGATACGACCGGTCAGGCATTGTCGCGACTAAATAAAATTGCTGAAAAAAAGTACGACCTAGTCATTGTCACACTGGGTGGAAATGACATGCTTCGACAAACGGACTGGAAGACGACTGAAAAAAATATTCGCAAAATTTTTCAAACCCTGATCGATTCCGGTTCCGTTGTTGCCTATACCTCGGTTGTTCGCAACTCACAGTATGAAGACATCTGCAAAGAAATGGGTGTCATCTATATCCACAGCATACTAAAAGGCATTAAATTTAATGACGATTTAACGATTGATAAAATTCATCCCAATGATGATGGGTATAAGATTGTCGCCGAACGGGTAGCCAAAAGCCTAAAAGACGCCGACCTATTCGATAAATAATTATTGGCAAAAATTGCCAAACCCCTAAAACCAGCTATCTTTTAAAATAAAAGATGAAGTGGATTATGCCTACAAAAAATATTAGCTTAACCGATCATTTTAAAAACTTTATTGATGATAATGTCAATTCTGGACAATATAAGAATGCTAGTGAAGTCGTCCGTGACAGTCTTCGTCTGCTAGAGGAAAAGCAGAAGGAAGACAGATTAAAACTGGAAAATCTGAAACACCAAATACAGCTCGGAATTGATGACTTAGATCAAGGTAACTATAACAAATTCACTGAAAGCAATGATCTCAAAGCCTATTTATCATCTCTTTTTCCAGAAAAGAAAAAATGAGTTGTTCAATTTTAATCTCAATTTATATAGAATATTCGAGCAGAGCATTCAGAGCAATTTTGCAAACAAGAACTACAGCTAAAGAAACCTTTTAATCTATAATGTTTAAACGCGAAAATTTCACCTTAAATGATGCGCCAGGCAAACCTGGGGTTTATGTCTTCCGTGATAAGCTCAATGATGTGATCTATGTTGGTAAGGCAAAATCCCTGCGCAAACGATTGGCTACTTATTTCCAGCCATCGCGTGAACGCACGGCCGATCATAAATTGCGGTCGTTGATTAGCAGCATTGCTTTTATTGAGTTGCACATTGTGAAATCCGAGCCGGAATCACTGCTGCTCGAATCACGTTTAATCAAAAAATATACCCCGCGTTATAATATCATGCTGCGGGATGATAAACGTTTTCTCTTAATCAAAATCGATATGAACAACCCCTGGCCACGTTTGCAGCTTGCCCGTCTCGAAAAGGATGATGGCTGTCTTTACATTGGGCCATTCCCGGTGGCAGGTGCTTTACGCGACACCGTCAATTACCTCACACAATATTTTGGCTTGCGTACCTGCACAAAAAAAATCCCGGATGAGCAAGACTATAAACACTGCAATAACGATATCATCCGCTATTGCAGCGCACCGTGCATTCAAAAGATATCCAGCGCCGATTATAAAGAGAAGGTTACGGATATGATTAAAGTACTCGAAGGCGATATCAAAGCGGTGGATGCAGATCTTGAAGAAAAGATGACAGTGTATGCCAGCAAGTTGAATTTTGAAATGGCTGCCCGTATGCGCGATGTGCGTAAGAATTTATTGTATGCTCTAGGACGAAATGACCGGCGCTACAAGCAGGGTACAAAACAAAACTATCCGGGCATGGAAGCAGTCGATGAATTGCAGGAAATACTCGAGCTAAAAACTAAGCCACGTCATATCGAATGTTTTGATATATCAACTATCATGGGAAGCTTCACCGTTGCCAGCATGGTCTGTTTTAAGGATGGCAAACCCTCGACAAATGATTATCGCCACTACCGTATAAAAACAGTTGAAGGGATCGATGACTTTGCCAGTATGCGTGAAGTGGTCTTCCGGCGCTACAAACGACAAATCGAGGAAAAGAATAATTTGCCAGACCTCATTGTCATCGATGGTGGCAAGGGCCAGCTGAGTATTGCCTACGAAGTGCTGATACATTTCGATATCGATGAAATTGTTCCGGTAATAAGTCTGGCTAAACGGGAAGAGGAAATCTTCACTGTCTTTGGCGATGAATCCATTAAGCTTGAGCGGCATAAAAAATCTTTGCGCTTGGTACAAGCAATTCGTGATGAAGCGCATCGTTTTGCGATCACCTACAATCGGGACTTGCGGCGTAAACGTATACTCGATTCCCTGCTTGATGAGATTCCCGGTATTGGCGAAAAACGCCGTATTGACTTGCTCAAGAAATTTGGTTCTGTGAAAAGCATGAGAAAATACGATGCGGCAGAAATTGTCAAGCGCGTTCCGGGTATCGGTGAAAAACTCGCCGGCGAAATCATCGCACATATTAAAAACGATTAATTCCAATTTCTTCATGGAGTCGGTACATATCTAGAGTAGAGTGCAGTAAAATACAGGCAAGGATGCCTTAACTACATAGGAATGTTGGAGCATTTAACAGGCAGCAGCCGTTAGGCAACGCGAAGAAACTTGTTGATGAGAACGAGCAGCGACAACGGAGTAAAGACAGCATATATGCTGAGCGCAGCGTTCAACTGGCAACTGCCTTAACTACATAGAAGAAGATTCAGATTCCAAGAATCATGCCTATGTAGTGAGCCCATTCTTGGGCGTTTCGGAGCGTTTAACAGGCAGCAGCCGTTAGGCAACGCGAAGAAACTTCTTGATGAGAACGAGCAGCGACAACGGAGTAAAGACAGCATATATGCTGAGCGCAGCGTTCAACTGGCAACTGCCTTAACTACGTAGAATTACAGCCCAAAAAATGCAGCGACTATTGCACTTCCCGTTCTCGGTACGATATTGATTATTTACCCAAGCTAGGAGATTATTATGACTAAACCAAATGTACTTGTATTTTTTACTGATCAGCAGCGCTGGGATTGTTCCGGGCTGCATGGTAATCCGCTTGATTTAATGCCCAACTTCGACCGCCTGGCACGTCAGGGTACACATCTGGCAAAAGCCTTTACCTGCCAACCCGTTTGCGGACCCGCACGATCCTGTTTCCAAACTGGCAAATACGCGACCACTACCGGTCACGTAACAAATACAGAAGCTGTTATCGGTGATGAAAAAACCATTGCCCATCATTTTACTGATGCTGGATATACTACCGGCTATATTGGCAAGTGGCATTTAGCCAAAGGCCGGGATGGTGCAGTTCCTGTTGAAGAGCGCGGTGGGTATGATTATTGGCTGGCAAGTAATCTTCTTGAGTTCACCTCAAATGCCTATGACGTTTGTTTGTATAACAATGATAATGAAGAAGTAAAACTGCCCGGCTATCGGGTCGATACAATCGCTGATGCAACGATTCGATATATCGATGAACATCAGGACGAACCGTTTTTTCTTTTCACATCTTACATCGAACCGCATCATCAAAACCATATCGATGATTACCCGCCGCCAGACGGCTACCGTGAACGCTATGCAAACAAATGGGTACCACCGGATTTACAGGCTCTTGGCGGAACGACGCAACAACACCTCGGCGGATATTACGGCATGGTAAAACGCCTCGATGAAGCACTTGGTCGTGTCGTGGATGCACTGAAAAGCCTAAAACTTTTGGATAATACGATTATTCTTTTTACGACCGATCATGGCTGCCATTTCAAAACACGCAATAGTGAATATAAACGGTCCTGCCACGAAAGCTCGACCCGTTTACCAACGATGATCCATGGCCCCGGCTTTATGGCGGGCGGTGAGATCAACGAACTTGTGAGTCTGATTGACTTCCCCCCTACTCTATTAGATTCTGCTGGCATTGATGTGCCGGATTATATGCAGGGTCGTTCGATACTGCCTCTGGCGCAAAAGACCGATGTGGACTGGCCGGATTCGGTATTCACGCAAATCAGTGAAGCACAAGTGGGGCGTTCCATCCGCACACAACGATGGAAGTATTGTGTGGATGCATCTGACTTTGACGATGCCTGGAAAACAAACAGTTCGAGTATTTATAAGGAACAATACCTTTATGACTTACAGGCCGATCCTTACGAATTGCGCAATCTGATTAACGAGGAATCCCATGACAAGATCAAAGAACTTCTGCGTGAAAAACTGATTGCCCGTATGGTCGATGCGGGTGAAGAAGCGCCTGAAATTATTCCTGCTGAAACAAAGCCCTCTGGACAACGCATTGTTACTAATGATGAGCTGGACTTGCAAGAAACTATTAATCACCCCTATCGTGACAAATAGAATGTGGTCTGATTGTCCGGATAAATTAT
>JABSQK010000154.1 GCA_013215875.1 Lentisphaeria bacterium | reverse complement strand
TCCCACAGCGGGCCGAATCGGTCATGTCGTTTATTGTACCAGTTGGTAAATGTTTGTTGTAGGGCTTTCATAAATTCCGAGATATCGCGCATCCGTTCACGGGCATTATCGATTTCCATCAACATGTAGGGGAGGGTGTCTGTATCGCCTTTATATTCCAGCCTCCTAGTACGTTTCAAACCTTTGTAGTATTCATTATGGCGCCGTGTAGCATCAGGCCGGGATAGCAATTCACATTTCTGCTTAAATATGATATGATAATGATTGCTCATTATGCAGTACGAAGATATTTCCACGTTAAAGTACCCAGTCAGCTTTGTCATGAGGTTTACAAAGTATTTTTTATCTTCCTTATCGAATACATCCTTCCCATCCTTCCGATACCGAAACAAGCGATTCATCGTATGATAAAACGTATCCCGAGTCAAAACTTTCATCCGCAGCTTCCGCATATTTCCTCCATTTTCTTGTACAATAACACACATTAGCAATTTATCAATATACAGAGCCTGGCACTGTTATATAATAAATTTATAAATCTATCTAGCCTAGGCTGATTAATCTAATTTGTCTTGAACTTGGTTGTGAATAAGGTCCATTTAATGAAATTTCATTAAGGAATAGAATGTCGAACCTTTATAATAAATATAGCAAAGAAGATCTGAAGAGTCAGCGCGATGCCGAAGGAATGAGTCGCCGTACTTTGTCATTCTATCGCTATGTTCGTTTGGAAAATCTCGAAGAGCTACGGGCGAATTTATACCGCAACTGGGAAACGCTTGCTGTGCTTGGCCGTGTATACATTGCTTCCGAAGGCATAAATGCTCAGATCTCTGTTCCTGAATCAAACTGGGAACAGTTTGTCAGTGATCTACAGGGCATTAAAGAATTTAGTGATATGCCATTAAAAATTGCCCTGGAAGAAAAGGGTGATTCATTTCTGAAACTTATTGTTCGCATAAAGGAGCAAATCGTTGCCGATGGATTGGAAGAAAACGAAATCGATATGACAAAAATCGGCAAGCATCTCGAGCCCGATGAATTTGATAAAGCACTGGAAAATCCCAATGCAGTTGTTGTCGATATGCGCAACCATTATGAAAGTGAAGTAGGGCGGTTTGAAGGGGCGATTTGCCCGGATGTGGACACCTTCAAAGAATCATTGCCAATCATCAAAGAGATGCTGAAGCAGCAAAAGGACCAACCCGTTTTACTTTATTGTACGGGCGGTATTCGCTGTGAAAAAGCCAGTGCATATATGATTGCCAATGGTTTTAGTGATGTCAGTCAATTGCAGGGGGGTATTATAAATTACGCCCATGAGATTGAAAAAGGTGCTAGCAAATCTAAATACCTGGGAAAAAACTTTGTCTTTGATGACCGCCTGGGTGAACGAATTACCGATGATGTCATTAGCAATTGTCATATTTGTGGAAGCAGTTGCGATGATCATACAAACTGTAAGAACGATGATTGCCATCTGCTATTTATTCAATGCCAGACCTGCGATGAAAAACTCTCCGGTTGTTGCTGTAGTGCATGTCAGGACATCGCTGCTTTGCCTCTCGACGAGCAGCGCATACTACGGAAGGAAAGGGAACGGCATGAAGGTCGCCCGGAACACAAAAGTCGCCTGCGTCCAAAACCAAAATTAAATGGCACGGATTAATGGTGTAATAATGACGATAAAAGTTGGCCTATTTGGCACAAATGGACATCAAATTCAATACGCAATTGAGTCTTATGAAAATCTTGATTTAGTCGCTGTCGCAGGTATACAAGCAGAACACGTGCCGGAGTTCTACCGGGAATCAGTTCAGTACTATGATACGTTTGATGCATTGCTTGAGGATTCTTCGATTGATTTGGTTTCATTGTGTTCACCCTACCGTTCAGAACAAGCCAATCATGCCATTAAAGCACTTAAGGCAGGCAAACATGTGTATGCAGAAAAACCATGCGCCTTAAACGAGACAGACTTGGATGCGATTATTGATACTGCTCGGAGTACGGGCAAAATATTTCACGAAATGGCTGGCACAACATTTGTGCAGCCCTATAAGAAAATGAAAGAGATTGTGGGGTCGGGTATCCTAGGCGACATAGTTCAGGTTTACGCCCAAAAGTCCTACCCCTTGCTCGAGAATAGACCGCAGGATGAAGCGATTGATGGCGGACTCATTATGCAAAATGGTGTGCATGCTACGCGCTTTGTTGAACAAATAAGCGGACAGAGGATTCAAGATATTACTGCCATTGAGACGAATTTTACAAATCCAGGTGAGGGCGATTTACAAATTGCTGCGACGATGATGATGCGTCTGGGCAATGGCGGGATAGCCACAATTATTGCGAACTACTTAAACCCGCCGAACTTCGGAACATGGGGGAATGAACATGTTCGTATCTTTGGAACTACGGGCCTGCTTGAGTCTACAGATGGAGGAACGAGAACGCGATTGATTACACACGAAAAGGACTTCGGCGAAATTGATTGCTCGGGTGAAAGTGATGACTTTTTTCAATTCTTCCTCGATGAAATTCTTCTTGATGACACTTTTCCCATTTCCCTTGAGGATGAATTACACCCCACTCGTATGGTGATTCAGGCAAAGCAAAAGTCGACTGTGTCCCCAAGCTCGCAATGACGAGTTATGATAATAAATTGATTTAGACAGCTAAATAAAAATACTTATTATATTCCATTTTATTTAGAAAATAAACAGCAGATAAGGTTAGTATTTGCCCACTTATTTGGCGATATCCCCCTGATTTGATGTCACTTTTTTGTCTCATTTAGTTTATGATATAAATAAAAAGGTTGACAGGCTAAAATTTTTAGCCTCATTTTTAAAACCAGTTATTTAAATTAAAGTAAAATGTAAATGTATATTGACAAAACTACTTTGTTTTTGTATACTAGTGGATGAATTCACAATATGGATATTGGATATTCAGCTAACTGTGGAATAAAAAAAGGAAGTATCTTATGGCTTACGCACGCAACATCATCGTATGGGAAGACGAATCAGCAAATCCGGTTGAATTGAAGGTATCAGCTTATGATATCAATAGCAACTTAATCAGTGGTTATCCAATAACTGTAGCAACTAACACCGGTACTACCCTAAGACCCTCACTATCTGCACAAATCACTCAACCTGGTAATTATGTGGTTGCCTGGGACGCTGGACCAATCAAAGCAGCGCTTTATTCAAATGCGGGTGTCCTGTTAAAATCGATCGATGTTGATACGGGTGGTGCTTATGCATCTACAGCAATGTCGGCATCTGGTAATTTTATTGTTAGTTGGCATCAAGGCAATTCGATCTATGTGAGCGGTTTTGATAGCTCTGGAAACAGTGTATTCAGTGATATTGAAGTGAGTGATACAGCAGATAATGATCAACGCCCCTCAGCAAGTATAAACAGTAACGATGAATTTGCTGTTTCATGGAGAGAAAAATATGATGATGGAGGCACAAATAAATTCAAAGTTCATGTTCGTCCATATACGAATTGGGGAGCAAGTCCTACAGCAGGCACAACACGGGAAGTTACTAGCGCTTTAATTAAGAACCCTAATTCAGAATCGTCAATGGATGCAGCATCACCAGCAAATATATATGTCACATGGGAAGATGATGGTAATTCTTATTACCAAAATACCAGTGATGCTAGTCCAACAAATGAACCCGTGTCCAGTGAAGCAGGTAATAGTTCCCGACAACCGGCTATTTTTGTACTAGATAGTGGTGAAATATATTTAAGTTTTCGTGATGGTAGCGATATAAAAGCACGGGCTGTCAATCCGACTATTGCTCAGCAAACCGTTTCACAAGGTTCGTCATCGAATCGGCACCCATGGATTTCCGCTGACAATAACAAGTTTTTCTCAGTATCATGGCGCAGCAATAGCGATGATCAGGATTACTTCCGCGGTTTTGACAATGATGCCAGCGGTACACCCATTTATGGTGAAACAGCCCTTGGTTCTATTGATACAGATAAGTTTGGTCCTGTTATTAGTATGACAAGCTCCAGTAGCTTAAGTTCGAGTAGTTCAAGTTCCAGTTCGAGTTCCAGCAGCTCGAGTAGTTCAGCTACTCCTATCGGCTGTCCGGGTGATTGTGCCGCTTGTGAAGATACATATACCTTGACTTTTAGTGGCTGGCCAGATGGCGGCTGTGATTTGGACGGTATAGGTGGAATGACACGAAACGGCTGCGAATGGTCAGGTTCAATTACTTCTGATACAGGTGTTTCTTTTACAGCGGAAGTAACTTGTGCGAATGACAAATGGAAAATGACAATTAGAAAAGGATTCGATGTCATTTCCGCTGAAATACCAGCGACACCTTGTCCGGTAGGAACATTTGCCGGATTTACAAATGCAGGTGCTTGTAATGCAGCAGGAACTGTAGTTGTGAGTTAACAAATAATAAGTAAAGGGATAGAAAGGGAAAAAGTATGCTTACTACGATCGTCGTGTGGGAACAGGAGAGTGTAGGAGCGAATAGTCAAGATCTATTTGCTAATGGTTACGATGGAAATGGAAATTTAATTCCAGGGATATCTCAATTACAGATTTCACAGGCCCCCGCAAATGCGGGTGCGGGTGATAAATTCCGATTTAGTCCATCAGTTGCTATGGATTCTTCTGGCAACTTTGTTGTTGTCTGGCATGAACGGAATTCAGTAAATCGTTTCAGTATCCATGCTGCAACATATGATGCAGCCGGAGCTGTGCGATCTGCTAAATTTGAAGTAAACCCGAGTGCCAACCGACAGACTCTTGGGCGTGTCACAATGTCCATCGATGGGCGATTTTATGTTGTTTGGCAGGAAGTCCAAGGTAAATCTGAAATACTATGTAAGGGATTTGATTTTACTGCAGGGACATTATTTAATGCTTACCAGGTAACGAACGGATCGCCTGAAAACCAACAACAAGCTCAGATCTCAATTAATCAAAGCAACGATTTTGTGATTTGCTGGCAAAAAGGAGATCGAGCAGCGCAAGACAGGGATATTTATGCAGCTGGTTTCTCTGTAGCAAACCCACCTGTTGCAAAAGCATATAATGATTTAGCCGTTGATACATCTGCTGGCGATCATACAAATGCGGATATCTGCATTGACAAAGCTGGACTTTTTACAGTTAGCTGGCGAGACAGGGATAACCCAGATCTATGTTATAGCCAGACCCATAACGTTGACGGTTCTATCCAAAATGCAAAAGCGCCAATTGCAGCAAACGGTACTATCAGGCAATCCGCCATAGCAATTGCCAGTAACGATGGTTTTGCAATATGCTATCGGGAATCTGCAACTGGTATAGGAAGCTCTATTTCTGTTGCAGGATATGATGCCGCGGCAATCGAACAATTCAAAAAAACTGCGAGTAACTCAACGCCTACACATAATAGCCGGAGTAGACGACCCGATATTGCCTGTGGACCAACAGACGATATTGTTGTTGTCTGGCATGATAAACAGCAAGGTCAACAACTCTTTCAAAACTGCATTCGCGGGTTTCATTCCGATGGTAGTGAGTGGTTTGCCGAAACAGCTATAAACACTGCACTTACAGAGGATAAATATGGGCCAGTTGTGGCAATGAGCCCGAGCTCTTCAAGCTCATCTTCAAGCTCTTCTTCTTCGAGCAGTTCTTCTTCTTCGAGCTCTTCAAGTAGTTCGTCGAGTTCATCAAGTTCAAGTTTGGGTCCTGGTACATGTCCCAACGATTGTTCGTCATGCCAGGATACTTATACGGTGACATTATCC
Source organism: Lentisphaeria bacterium (assembly GCA_013215875.1). Taxonomy (GTDB): domain Bacteria; phylum Verrucomicrobiota; class Lentisphaeria; order JABSQK01; family JABSQK01; genus JABSQK01. The sequence continues at coordinate 2,893 of JABSQK010000154.1, read as the reverse complement.
GGGTGGCCAGCAGGATCCTGTGACCTTAATGGAATTGGCGGAATCACTAGAAATGGTTGCGACTGGTCGGGATTATGTAGCTCGGATGCCAGTGTAAGTTTTAGCGTGAATGTCAAATGCATAAATGATTTATGGGAGATTACGATTCGCAAGGGTTTTGATACATGTATTTCCACAGGTGGTTTGCAGAATTGTCCGATTGGAACTTATTCTGGATTTAGCACCTCAGGAGCATGTAATCCCACTGGAACGCTTATAATTAGTTAAGCCTATTTTTCAGCGTTTGGTACATGTAATCAAAGAGCTTGTGTTGGAGAAAAGGATCAGCTTAAGATTTTTTAGGCTTTCTGGGCATTTTAACGGCCAGTTTTCTGAATTTTAGATAGAGGCTATTTTCACGTTGCTTAAGTAATTTTTTATAATTGACGATATCTGTCTTTTTTAAATTTGGAGTCGATGTATGTGCCTGTCTATGTTTTATTATCGCAACGAGTATAATATTTATATCCCTTGACCATTCAAAGGAATTTTTATAGTAGCTTAAAGATTTCCTATTTGGTTTTTCCTCTTCTTTTTCGGTCAAATACAATTTCTTAAAGGATTTTTCTCTTTTGCTTAATTCTTTATTGAATGCCTGCATTCCAGTGACATTCATTCTTTTTTTTGCAGTCCATTTTAAGTACCAGTAAAATCGTTTATCTCTATTCTTAGGTGGAGTTTCCGGGATGCTACTACCCCTTTGGACAGGTTTTGTTGGCTCCGGGAAGGCAGCATATAAAGTAACTGAAGAGATAATAAAAAGAATTAAACTAGTCTTCAATTTTTTCATAAAGCAGAACCTTTATTCTATTTGTCCATGCATCCCTGTAGAAAAATATTTTAACTTTGTTTTCTGAGACTATCTTGGTATACTTTTCGATACTTGAACCACGGTACTTAATGACTTTATCTGGATTAATAGCGAATTGATTTGCCCCTGGTAATGGACTTAGGTCTTGTAATGATTGAGCAGTCACAACCAGTGTATAATAGTTTTGGCGTGTACTTATTAGGTTTGCAATTTGGTTAATCCATCCTTCTACCGCTAACTCATGGGTCGTAGAGTTTAAAGGTTCATCTGTATAATCTTTGAAAATATGACCGACGTCTCCACGATAGAACAATGGGGTTGTAGTGTAAGCTAGCATCAAATCTGCAAAATCATCATCATCAATTTCCACTCCGTCTGCTTCAATTTCATCCCCATCTGATTGAGTTACAAGCGCCATAAGTACACCCCTTTTTCTGGTATTAATGTTAATTCGACCAGGAAATGCGGTGTCTGAAGTGCTGAAAAGATCAAGTAAACGACCGTCAAATGCTGTGTCTGAAGCAGACTGGAGCCAGAGTTTTGCAGATTGATTATATTCACTTGCACTGTGGATTCTTCCTAATTCGCCAATGGTGACCAACCCAGCACCGGAAAGGCGAATACCTGAATATTTGGTAAGGTTATAGGGCTCGGCATTGGTCTCATCCAGTGTGGGTGATGTTGCAGACCAACTTGTTGGACTACTTATCGGATCTGCTGTAATGGATGGATTGGATGGAGAACTTATAATATCTTCAGGTGCAAATAAAGGATCTTTAAATGTTATTTTTAGAGTATAGCTTTTATCAGCACTGGTTGCAGCGTCACTATTTTCCCAAAGGACTGTTGTATAAGGTGGTGGTGGAGTAGGCCAGACACCTGGTATGTCTTGGAGTTGAGGTTGCGCCGGATAGACCTGCACAATATTCGATTTGTGTTCAACTATAATCTTGCAAATTCGTAAGCTGGTTATTTTGTGGCTGCTACCTGCACTGGATATTATCAAATCAGAAAAATTTCCTACTACTATCGTATCACCTATGGAATCAGCAGCAGCATCATAATAGATACGTTCATATGTGCTTGCACTGGTTCTAGCAGGAGTAGCAATAGTTGATGGATCATAGACATAAGTTGAAGCTACAGCTTTTGATGTCCCTGCATCATCCTCTCCTGTCAGCACGTAAGCTATGGCAATTCTGAAGTCGTTGTCATCTACAGCGGAAAAACTTGAATGAACTTTTGTCTGTACATGCAAGGTATAATTTACATTTGGTGTATCATTCGTAGATGTAACCCGAAATAGAAGTTCGCTTAAACCATAATAATTATCAACTCCGTAAACTATAGAATCCGTACCTGCAGCTCTGGTACCGATTGTTGTCATGTCTCCTGTATCGAGTGTTAAAACACCATCAGTCATGTTGATGAAACCGACAGTTGGCGAGTCTGAACTGTCCATATAGTCAATGATGTTCACAGTCATTCGCGCAGCAAGAAGACGTGCTTCATATACAGAACTAGCACGCCCTTTTAGCCAGGGAGACCATAAGTTTGAATCCGTACCATTGCTACTACCAGGGCCGATTAATGTTTGATATATGCTGTCAATATCACTGACTGTAGCGGTATTCAGATTAAACCTTTCGTATACTAGAAAGCTATCTGTACCTGTGGCGAGTGCACTGTCTGCTGTTGAAGAGTCAATTGCATATTCTTCAGGGTCACTGACTGAGAATGGAATGAAATTCCTGATGATTGTATCTTTTACAGTGCTTATCGCGCCGGTTTGCATGGCATTAAAGAGGGAGGTCCATCCACCTGAAGGCATATCGCCACTTTGGCCGTTATGGTTAAAATCAGTTATAGTATCGGACCCGCTTATTAGATTTAAGAGGCTGATGTCTGAAGCACGGTCAAACTGTCTTACTTGAGTATTATCCTCAGGCGTATCAGATGAGACCATATTCGATAGATCGAGTTTACCCGTATCATCAATAAGAATGTAAAGCAAACGCGCCACATTTGAATCAAAAAATTTAG
>JABSQK010000153.1 GCA_013215875.1 Lentisphaeria bacterium | reverse complement strand
TTTTACCCTTATCAATAACCAGTCGTCTATTGCCACTGGCTGGGTCATGGCTTATAACATGAGCAAATACTGCGTTGTATCCATAGGGCACGGGCGCTTCCAAAAGCTCACGTAAAACCTTGTTTTCTGCCCTCAGACTCCCCATACTATGACTGCCGCGAGCGGAATCCACCAACTTCTTTTGCTGCATGTCTATTATTTTTTGGAGTTGTTCCGGGTCTTCCTTTACAACCGGTGCATCCCAGAAGGGTGAGAGGAATTTACTGAGTACATTTCGCGTCTGTGTATTGAATCGCAGGACAAAAATGATAATAATTGCCACCGAAATAATGCATATCTTTAATAATTTACTTTTATCTTCTTTTGCTAAACTAGAATCCTGAGGTATTAGTATAGTTAAATGTAATTACAGATTGTTATTTTGTAAGGGAATCTTGGAACTGTTCTAAAGATTTCTTTGTTTATATGATTTTGAAAGGAAAAAATGGCAGGAACGGAATCAACTGTTTTAGGCATCGGCCTAGATAATAATACGATATTAGTTGTAGATGACGATTTAGGGATTCGAAAACTTTTAAGAAAGCTTCTCGAAAGAGAAAAGTTTAAGGTATACGAGGCAGAAGATGGACTCGTTGCTTTAGAGTTTTTGAAAGACCATAAAGTAAATGCAGTAATAACCGATGTATTGATGCCACGTTTGTCGGGTATCCAGCTATTAGCAGAAGTCAAAAAACTTTATCCGCTCGTTCCCGTTATTCTTATTACAGGCAAACCCGCCTTGGAAGCAGCGGTCGAGTGTATGAAGAATGGTGCGTTTGACTATATCTCCAAACCATTTGATTTTGGCAACATTTCTTCAACATTAAAAACAGCCCTGGTTGAACATCTTGTCCAGGTGGAAAAAAGCCGACAAGCTCCATTAGACAAAATTTATTCCATATCCAACAGACGGTTTTTTGGCGATTACAAAATTTTGCAAATCATCGGAGAAGGTAATATCGGGGTAATTTTCATGGTTGAAAATGTGAAAATTCCTCGTGTACGTTATGCCCTGAAGGTATTAAAGCCTGTACATATCTCAGATGAAAAGAGAAACAAATCATTTGAGCGTTTCATAAAAGAAGCAGAAGTCATAGCATCATTAAAGCACAAAAATATTATCGAAGTAGTGGATTATGGCTTCATTGAGGAAGAAAAAATTCCCTATATGGTCATGGAATACATAAAAGGAAGGCCATTAAATTATTACATAAGCAATAATTCGAAACTCGACTTCAGACAAAAATGCAAAATCCTAATGGAAATTGCCAGTGCTTTGGTTGAAGTTCATGCCAAGGGATTTTGTCACAGGGATATAAAACCACACAATGTGATCATCGATCATGATCTAAATTCTAAATTGACTGATTTCGGAATTGCGAAAATACCGGACTCGGAAATGACATTAACCTATGAACTGATAGGGTCGCCAGCATACCTTTCACCAGAAGGATTCACATCATCCCGGGTGGATTATAGAGCAGATATTTTTTCCTTCGGTATCATGGCTTATGAATTGTTGTTGGGCGAAAAACCATTTGTGGCGGAATCTATTTCACGCTATGCTCATTTAATTCAATATGAATTACCGATTGCACCCGTGAAGCATGACCCGGACTTTCCCGATGTATTGCAGGATTTAATTGCCGGAATGCTGCAAAAGGATCCGCAAGACAGAATCAGCGATGCAGCACATATCGAAGATGTATTTAAAGGGGTATTAGATGAAACGGAAATTCCAGCTGGTACCGGAAAGTATTCCCAAAAAGACTGGGTTTAAGAAACGTACGACTTTAAGTCATTTATAGAAAGAGAGTAAACATTTACCGGTTTGCTTTTACCCTTGAGGTCCACACTGGCTGCTTTCTTTGCCCATGGGTGACTTTTAAGAAGTTTGATTGAAGTCTCACTTATCACAATATCTGACTTAAGGTCTTTTGTCGCCGACTCCATTCTAAATGCCAGATTAACAGTATCGCCCATTACAGTATTATCTGCACCCACACCGATCGCTGCGATACCCGTATTGATACCCACACCGATTCGCATGGCCGGGTTCACATCATGTTTCTTAGATAAATTGGTTGTGAGTTCATCAATCTCAAGAGCAGCTTTGAAGCTGTTTAAAATCGTACTATCGGAATTTTCCTGTGTATCCCACAGTGCCATGACGCAATCGCCGATGAATTTATCGACACGACCATTGTTCTTCTCTATGATGTTTTGTACCTCATAAAACCAGCTCGACATCACCTTGGATAACAGGGTGATATCGATACGTTCAGACATCGCTGTATAGCCGCGTATATCAGCCACAAGAATCGTTACAGAACGGATATCGGATCGTACAAATGAAATTGTTTCACCCATGTCGCTATCTTCCATATCCTGATCTTGCTCTTCAATTTCCTGAACAAAGGTCAAAACGGTTTCCCCAAGGCTCATTTTATCGTCGTTTTTAAGCAAGGTGGGAGCAGTTAAGCGGTTTTCATTTAGAAAGCAGCCATTTCGACTACCGGCATCAAGTGCATAGTATTGGCTCGTACCAACGCGACGGATAATTAGGTGATTGCGGGATACCAGGCCATCTTTCAGCTGGATTGTGTTGGATTTATCGCGTCCAATTGTCTCTACAGTACCAATCGGTATGCGCATATTCGTTTGTTTATTTAGTATATCTAAAAACGCTGACATAAACTCAAATCTTATATGTTTTCAAGCACTAGTGCCACTCATAATATGTACATTTCTTACGATTTGTCTACTAATTTACACAGGTCTTATGGATATATTTACCATAAGGTAAGAATTTTGAACGTACACCCTATTAGTGTAGGTAATTTTTCAAATATTTTAAAGTGGCTAATAAAGACTTTCTTGTGATGTAAACTTCACAATTGTAAAGGTTTACAATGGTAAAATGCCAGGCTTAATTATATAAATGATGAATTCCTTTTAAATAATTAAACAATTCGTGTGGATTTGAACAAATTAAAGAAAATACCTAAATCGTGGCAAAATTTACTTATTTAGTGGAATACTGGCCCTGAACAGGCAGCCTTTTCCACTTATTTGCACTGTTTCTCCAGCCGTATTAAGAAAGCTCATACCCTGATTTATGTGCAATTCACCATTTATTTTGAACTGACCTTCAGTACAAATATAAATCGAGAATGACGAATCACTGGCCGTATAATCTGTTTCGGTCAGGATGATTTTTGACAGGCAGAATTCTGTCACATCGGCCGGGTATACCGACTCATTTTCATTACGTTCGTCCGCCTGAATAATTCGCGGATTACCGCTATTGAAAGACAGGTTTTTAAGTAGTTCATCCCTGTCGATATGCTTAACAGTTAAGCCACCACGCAGGACATTATTGGAATTCGCCATCAGTTCCACACCAAAACCACTCAGGTATGAGTGTAAATCACCAGCTCCGCAGAACATTGCTTCGCCCGGATTGAGCTTAATCAGGTTTAAAAGCAGTACCGAGATAACACTGGGATCCCCCGGGTATTGTTTGTTGACTCTCAAAACCCATTCATAATCGATTTGAGCAGAATTTTGCTCAGCAGATTTCAAAAGTTCATCGAGCATCACCTGAGATTTATCAGTTTCGAGAGTAAGAATCTCACGATAAAAGACCTTCAATCCTTCCCGGCTCGGATCTTTTGCAAATTTTTCTATTTCATTGGCTAAGCTAATCCCAACAGCATCTGACATTTTAGTGAGTATCTCATCGATTGGCCGAAAACCATTCAATCCCCAGAACTCTGTTAAGGCACAGATTATTTCCGGTTTATGATTGTCATCTTTGTAGTTCCGGTGAGCTGCAAACAAATCGATACCCGCGGCATTTTCTCTGGCAAACCCTGCTTCTGCACTTTCCTTATCTGGATGTGCCTGGATGGATAAAGCCTGGCCCGCCGCGAGCAGTTTAAATAAAAATGGCAACTCGTCGAAGCGCTCAGAAGCATCGCCTAAATACTCAGGGTGTGTTTTCAGAACTTGGTCTAAGGCGATTTCTCCATCGTCCACTTCAACCATAGAGGGTGACTGGTGATGCGCACCCATCCACATTTCAGCCATCACATCTTCGCATGGGGCACCAATTAAATCTTGAATGTAGTTTTGCGAGCCCCAGGCGTAATGTTGTATGGAATTGTGCAGTTTTGCAATCATGCCAATGGTAGATCGACGTCTTCGAAGTTGTCCATGATTCGTGTTTTGTACATGCTTTCAACCGCTGCGATTGCTGCATCTAATTCAACAGTCACTTGTTCCTGCTTGCAATAGCGCCGCCAGGTAACCTTGCGTTCATCCATTTCATCGCCACCAATAATCCACATATTGGGCACCTTGGAGGTAACAGCCTTACGAATTTTTTTATTAAACTTGTCGGAACCATCATCCATTTCTACACGAATTAATTTCTTCAGCAGTATCTGTTTTATTTCTTCGCAGTACTCATACACATGTTCGCCTACGGGAATAAGCTTTACCTGCACTGGGCTCATCCATGTAGGAAATGCACCACCGTATAGCTCAATGAGAATCGAAATCATACGCTCATGTGTGCTCAATGGTGCCCGGTGAATAATGAATGGGCGTTTATGTTCGCCATCACTGTCGATGTATTCAAGGTCGAAACGATCCGCCATGATAAAGTCGAGCTGGCATGTCGAAACAGTTTCTTCACGACCAATAATATTCGTCACCTGTATATCTATTTTCGGGCCATAGAATGCCGCTTCGCCTATTTCTTCAGTATACTCAACATCTTCTGCATCGAGGATTTCTCGCACGATCGCTTCGGAGCGCAACCAGTCTTCTTCCTTGTCTTCGTATTTGCCACTTTCTGCATCATGCAATGACAAACGCACCCGGAAATCGCCCAGACGCAAATGTGTATAATACATGCGGTACATATCGATCACCGCTTTGAATTCGTCTGCGACCTGCCCGGGTTCACAATAGATATGTGCATCGTTCATGCTCATGGCACGCACACGCAAGAGGCCGGATAATGAGCCGTGCTTTTCATAGCGGAAGGTGCTACCGTATTCTGCCAGGCGCAGAGGCAGCTCTTTATAGCTGCGGGGACGTACGCCATAAACCGTATGATGATGCGGACAGTTCATTGGACGCAGATAATACGAATCCTTTTTTTCCTGTCCTTCTTCAGTAATCATACGTGGGAACATGTCCTCTTCGTAATGCTCAAGGTGTCCAGAAATCTCATAAAGTTCGCCGCGGGTTAATACGGGTGTTGTTACACGTTGGTAACCGCCGAGTTGTTCCGTTTCACAGGCCCATTTCTCAAGTTCTTCTTTTATGACATTGCCTTTTGGAAGCCATATAGGCAGACCCACACCAATGATTTCATCAAACATAAATAGCTCGAGCTCTGTTCCAAGCTTTTTATGATCGCGCTGACGTGCCAGCTCGCGGCGCTTTTTGTAATCTTTAAGATCATCGGCACATTCAAATGCCAAGCCGTAAATTCGGGTAAGCATCGGATTCTTTTCATCACCGCGCCAATAGCTCCCGGCAATGGAATCCAGCGAATAGCTGCCTTTCTGAATTTCCCTGGTATCTTCAAGATGCGGGCCTTCGCACATATCGAGGAACGGGCCATTCTCATAAAAGCCGAGTTGGCCATCTTCTGCACGACCACTTTCAACAAGCTCTTTTGCATAATCAATTTTGTAATG